>DATHRP010000630.1:0-4365 GCA_035465195.1 Afifellaceae bacterium
TCCGCCGCGATGGTATGGACACACTGAAGAAGATGGAAAAGGACAGCGAGATCAGCCAGGACGAAAGCAAGCACCAGGCTGACCAGATCCAGGAACTGACCGACGGCAAGATCAAGGCGATCGACGAACTGCTCGCTACCAAGGAAGAAGAAATCACCCAGGTCTGAGCGCGGCCGCAGACAGGAACTTTCATGTCCGTTGAACCGGATCCAGACATTCCGTCCGGTGACGAGGTGCTGATACCGCGGCATGTCGCGATCATCATGGACGGGAACGGGCGTTGGGCGCAGACCCGTGGGCTGCCCCGCAGCGAAGGCCACCGGCGTGGCGTCGAGGCGGTCAAGCGGGCGGCGCAGTTTGCCGGCGACAACGGCATCAAATATCTCACGCTGTTCAGTTTCAGCTCGGAAAACTGGTCCAGGCCGCAGGCCGAGATCGACGATCTCCTCAACCTGTTGCGCTATTTCATCCGCCGCGACCTGAACGATCTCAACAGGAACAACGTGAAGATCCGGCTGATCGGTTCGCGCAAGCGCATTCCGGAAGATATCCTGGAAATGATATCCCGGGCCGAAACCGACACGGCCGGCAATACCGGGCTCAACCTGGTCGTTGCGTTCAACTACGGCTCGCGGGACGAGATCGTCCGCGCCGCGACGCGCTTCGCCGAACGCGTGGCAAGCGGCGAAGCGAAACCCGACGCTCTCACCGAGGCCGAATTCGAACGCCATCTCGATACGAGCGGCATTCCGGACCCGGACCTGATCATCCGGACCTCGGGCGAACAGCGCATCAGCAATTTCCTGCTCTGGCAGGCAGCCTATTCGGAGATGCTGTTCCTGCCTGTCTTCTGGCCGGATTTCACCGACCGGGACTTCGAAGAGGCCCTGAAGGACTTCGCCAGTCGGGACCGGCGCTACGGAGGTGTCAGAAATGCCTGACGAGCCCGTCGCCCACAAACAGCCGAGCAACCTTGCGCTGAGGATCATGTCGGCGCTGGTCCTGGCACCGGTGGTGCTGCTGGCGGTCTGGGCGGGCGGATTGATCTTCGCCGCCCTGGTCATCCTGATTGCCGTCCTGGGTTTCTGGGAGTGGACGCAGATGAGCGGGCTTCGATCGCCCGAATGGACCCGCTACGCGCTTGCCGGCACTGTCGCGACAGGTCTCCTGGCGCTCTATTTCCGTCAGTGGGAAATCGCTGCGATCTTCCTGGTGACGCCGGGAATTGCCGCCGTGGTCATCGGCTGCGCAGCCCCGACGATCTGGTGGGCCGGCATGGGGACGTTCTACGTCGCACTGCCCGCATCCGGCCTGATCCTCGTCCGCGAAGGCGGGGCGGGCGGCCTCGCGGCCGTGTTCTTCATCATGCTCGTCGTATGGGCGACGGACATCGCCGCCTATTTCGGCGGCCGGACGATCGGCGGACCGAAGCTTTGGCCACAGGTCTCGCCGAAGAAGACCTGGTCGGGCGGTTTTAGCGGACTTGCCGCCGCCTTGGTCGTCGGCGGTGTCATGTCGGCTTGGCTGTTCGGTTCGCCGCGCCTCGGCGACTTCGCTGCCGCCGCCGTCCTTTCTGTCTTCAGCCAGGCCGGCGATTTCCTGGAATCGGGCGTCAAGCGCAGGTTCGGTTACAAGGATTCCGGAAACCTCATCCCGGGCCACGGCGGAGTGCTGGACCGCGTCGACGGATTGTTCGGCGCAGCCGCCGTCGCCCTGCTGCTTGTCGCAGCCGGCACGGGCTCCATACTCCCCGACTTCGGAGCGATACGCGGCTGATGGTGAGAACGGTTTCGATATTGGGCGCAACGGGGTCGGTCGGACAGTCGGCTGCGCAGGTGATCGAGCGGGATCCGGAACGGTTTCGGGTGCACGCCGTCACGGCCGGTTCGAACGCCCAGCTGCTTGCCGAGACATCGATCCGCCTCAATGCGTCAAGGGCGATCATTCGGGATGTTTCCGCGCTCGCCAAGCTGGAAGCGGCGCTTGCCGGCACATCGATCGACTGCGCCGCCGGCGACGAGGCGCTGGAAGCTGCGGCCGGCGAAAAGGTGGACGTCACACTGTCGGCGATCGTGGGTGCGGCAGGGGTGCGTCCGACGGCGGCCGCCGTGCGCAGCGGCAATACTATCGCGCTTGCCAACAAGGAATGCCTGACATGCGCCGGCGCCGCCTTCATGGCGCTTGCAGCGCGGCACGGCGCGTCGCTGCTGCCCGTGGATTCGGAGCACAATGCCGTTTTCCAGCTCCTGCAGGGCAAGGACATGGCGACCGTCAGCCGGATCACCCTGACGGCATCGGGCGGACCTTTCCGGGACTGGCCGAAGGCGCGCCTCGCCACGGTGACGCCGCGCCAGGCCGTCGCACATCCGGTCTGGCCGATGGGGGCGAAGATCAGCGTCGATTCGGCCACCTTGATGAACAAGGGGCTCGAGCTGATCGAAGCCCGGCATCTTTTCGGGCTTTCCGCGGAGAGCCTCGATGTAGTGATCCATCCGCAATCCGTCGTGCATGCGCTGGTAACGCTGCAGGACGGATCCGTGCATGCGGAACTGGGCGCCGCCGACATGCGCAGGCCGATCGCCCATTGCCTTTACTGGCCGGAGCGGGTCGGCAAACCGTTCGTCGAATTCGACCTGGTGGCGATGTCGGATCTCACCTTCGAAGAGCCGGATCTCGACCGTTTTCCCTCCCTTGGCCTTGCGCGAGACGCCATGGCGGCGGACCGGGGAGCGGAGACGGTTCTCAATGCCGCCAACGAGGTGGCCGTTGCCGCATTCCTTGAAAATCGGATCGCATTTACCGAAATTCCCGATATCGTCTATAAGACATTATCAGAATCAGACCGCAGAGGGCTGCTGACGAAACCCGAAACGGTCGATGCGGCTCTGGAACTGGACGTGCTGGCACGCAAGATTGCGGAAGAAGACCTGCCGCAAGGCCAACGGCTTACCTCATAACAAGAAGATCGAGACTAGAGTACGACCGGAACAATCATGTTCGAATCCATTTCCGAAATCCTGACATCGTTTCCGCACTATGTGCTGGCAGCCCTCCTGGTTTTCACGCCCATAGTGTTCATCCATGAACTCGGCCATTTCCTGGTCGCCCGGTGGTGCGGAATCAGGATCGATACCTTTTCGATCGGCTTCGGCCGCGAATTGTTCGGTTTCAACGACAGGCACGGCACGCGCTGGCAGATCAGTGCGATACCCCTCGGCGGTTATGTCAAGTTCACCGGCGACGAGAATGCGGCCAGCGTGCCGGACCAGGAGGCACTGGACGCGATCCCCGAGCAGGAGCGCGCCGGACTGTTCTATTTCTCGGCGCTTTGGAAGCGGGCGGCCGTCGTCGCCGCGGGTCCCATCGCCAATTTCCTGCTGGCGATCGTCATCCTTGCGTCGCTGTTCCTGACGCTTGGCCGGCCGGAACTGGAGCCCAGGGTCAACAAGGTGCTTCCCGGCATGGCAGCGGAAAGAGCCGGAATCCAGCCAGGCGACCTGATCGTCGAGATCAACGGCCGCAAGATCGAGACGTTCACCGACGTCCGGCGCGTCGTCGCCCTTTCGACGGGAGACCAGCTGAACATCATCGTCGAACGCAACGGTGAGCAGGTGGCGCTTCAGGCGGTTCCGACGCGGGAAGAGACTCCGGACGGGTTGGGCGGCACCCAGCGGACCGGCATGCTGGGCATCCAGGGCGGTGGCCCGGGCAGCAAATACGTCTTCCGGGAATTCACGGTCGGCGAGGCATTGGTCGAGGCCGTCGACGAGACCGGTTCGATCATCGAGGGCACGCTGGTCTATATCGGGCGGATCTTTACGGGCCGCGAGAACGCAGACCAGCTGAGCGGTCCGATCGGCATTGCGAAAATGTCAGGCGATGTCGCGGAAAAGGGCGGCGGGATCTCGCTTCTGAACCTGGCCGCGATCCTTTCGGTCAGCATCGGCCTTCTCAACCTGTTTCCGATTCCCATGCTCGATGGCGGGCACCTGATGTTCTACGCCTACGAGGCCGTGGCCGGCCGGCCGCTCGATGCCAGGGCGCAGGATATCAGCTTCCGCTTCGGCTTTGCCATCGTCATCCTGCTTTTCCTGTTCGTGACGTTCAACGACATCGTCAGGCTGACCGGCACCTGACCGCAGAATCGCCGCGATTTATGTCGAATGTCGGAATTCTGATTCGTTTTTCGGTTACGTTAAGAGAAAGTCAATCTGGTTGCTGAAAGGTCACTATTTGCTGCGAAAAAGCCCGTTTTGCGCGGGTGGTGGTTGAAACCATTTGTAAACCCTGCAATATCGGCGGCGGATGTGAGTCTATAAGCGGCTTGGGGCGAGCCTTGCAATCTGGGACCGGGTAAACACGGCA
>DATHRP010000631.1:0-3933 GCA_035465195.1 Afifellaceae bacterium
GGCCCAGGCCGCTTCCGTCCGTGCCTTCAGCCAGGCGAGGAACGGTTCGAGTTCGGCGGGGATGGATGTCAAAGCGGTCATAGTCTGATCGTGATCAAGTCATGGTTCGCCGACCCGCCGTTTGCTTGGCATCGGATCGCATTGACTGCTGTCGATTCGCCGGCGTGGCTTCATCGGATTTTCAGGCTCAGTTCCGGGGCCGGAAATAGAAATCGCCGGTGATCGAGCTCGTCTCCCACGGCACCTGCTGCTCGCTGGTGGCCTTCAGCACTTCCGCGCGCGTGCGCTTGAAGACGCTCTCCAGGCTGAGGCCGGGCTGGGCGATCGCCCGGCTGAGCGCCTCCGTATAGGGGCTGTTTTCGCGGCCCTCGCCGTCGAGCGCGACATGGCCGGGCGCCGTGGCGTAGGCGATGAACGTGCCGCGCGGCGCCTGCACCGGCGCAAGCCCGCCATTGCCGGCCGACCGGAACGCCCGGGCGAACGGATTGTTGCGGCAGGCATCCAGCACCACGATGTTCACCCGGCTCCTGGAATCGTTCATCACGCGCAGGAAGTCGTTGACGTCGATTCCCTCCAGGTCGATCTCGTCTTCCGCGCTGATGCTGGCGTTGACCGGGATGAGGTAGTTCCGTCCGCGCACCTGGACGCCGTGCCCGGCATAGTAGAACAGGCCCGTCGTAGCGTCCTTTCTGAGCGCCCGTCCGAATTCCAGCATGGCGCGCTTCATTTCCGACTGGGTTGCGTCGATCACCAGGTTGACGTCGAAGCCGACGTCGGTCAGCGATTTAGCGATCAGGCGTGCGTCTTTCTGCGGGTTCGGCAGCTCCGTGGTGTTGGTGTAGGCGGAATTGCCGATCACCAGCGCGACGCGGCGCTCGTCCGGGGGCAGGGGGGTGACCTTCGGCGCCTGATTCGTCGGCGTGGACGTTGCGGTCTTCTTCTCCGTTCCCGCCTTCGCGGCCGCACCGGGATCGGCGGCGCCGAGGATCGCGTCGATCTTCGCGATCGCGACCTCGGCTTCCGCCGGGCTGATGACGTTCGCCTTGAGCAGCGCCTCGTAGCGGGCCTTCTCCTGTCTCAGCGTCTCCCGCCTGGCGTCCGCATTGCCGCTTTCGTTCGCCCCGGCGGTGTTTTCAGTCGGCGGACCGGCCTGCGCGACCTGTTTTTCCAGTTCCGCGATGCGTTCGACCGCACGCGTGTGCGTCGCGTCGCCCTCCTGCGTCAGCCCGACGACGGCGCGAAGCTCGGTCAGCGCACGATCGATATCGTTGTTGGTTTCGTGAATGACAGACCGGTTGAGATGGGCGATGGCGTGATTGGGGTCGGCGGCAATCGCCTTGTCGAAAGCCTCCATGGCCAGGTCGTATTGCTGCCGGCTGTTGAAGATGCTGCCCCTGTTGTTGTGCGCGTCGGCGAGGTTCGGGTCGAGTTCGATCGCCTTGTCGTAGTCCTCCATGGCGCGGATCGGGTTGTTCGCCTTGCTATAGGCCCGCCCCCGCCTGAAAAGGGCGGTTGCCGTCTCCGCGGGGCTGGCGCGGCGGCCGTCGATGATGCTTTTGCAGGCGTTGATGGTCTTGTTGGCGTCGAGGTCGGCCATAGGCGTCTGCTGGCAGTCGCGCCAGGCGATCCGGTCGTCGATCGCGGCGATGAGTGCCTCGGTCGGCTTGAGGCTTGCCAGCAGCCCTTCCGACCACTCCCCGCCGCCGGCCAGGAACTGCTCCATGCGGATCGCAAACCGCAGGTCGCTGCGCGCCTTGTCCAGGTCGCCGGACTTTTCGTGCGCAAGGCCGCGGCCGAGATAGGCCTTCGCCAGCCGGTGGTTTCCGGTGATGGCCTTGTCGTATTCGTCGATGGAGCGGGCGAATTCTCCGCTCTGGCGGTATCCGTCGCCGCGCGCGATCTGTTCGATGGCCTGCCGATAGGCTTCTTCGGCCTCCGTGAAGATCCGGCTCTGGATATTGCTATCCGGCAGCCGCGGATTGAGCGCGATCGCCGTCTTGTAGTCGCCGAGCGCGAATTCCGTCCAGCCGAGCTTGTCGTAGACCCGCCCGCGATGGAAATAGGCGGTCGACAGGTCTTCAGGCCTGCCGATGCTGGTATCGGTGATTTCCGAGCAGGCCGGGATAACCCGCTCCGGCCGCAGCCTGGAAAACGGCGTGCGCTGGCACTCGCCCCAGTCCGAACTGCCCAGCACCTTGGCCTTGCCGGTCTTGCGCTGCTCGTTGGAGCCGTTTCGCAGCTTCTGGATGACGCTGAACACGCCTGTCATCTGGCTCAGCGCGAGGTTGGCCCAGCCGTCGCCGCGCGGAACGTTTCGGTAGTCGGTGACCGCCCGCTCGAAATCGCCGAGCTTGTCGAACGCCAGCCCGCGCGCGTAAAGGGCGGCCTTCAATGTCTCCTCGCTGGTGCTGCCGGACGCTATGATCGCCGAGCAGGCCGGTATAACGACCTGCGGATCGATGGCCTTGAAATCGGGTTTAGCCGCCTCCTTCAGCGTCGGCCGGCAATCGTTCCATCCGGCCGCCGCCGGCGCCCCCGACGCGACCACGAAGGCGATGGCCGCCATGAACAGGCAATTCCGTTTCGCATCCATCGCTCGGCCCTCCGTTTCCGACCGGCCCGCTCAGCGGCTCACATTGACGATCTGTACCCGCCGGTTCTCCGCCGCGTCGGGATAGGCGGCGTTCTTGAGCTGCTCCTCGCCGTAGCCGACGGCGATCAGCCGGTCCGGATCGATGTTGAAGCTCTTCACCAGAAAGTCCCTGACGCTCCACGCCCGCTCTTCGGAAAGCCGCTGGTTATACTCGTCCCGGCCGACCGCGTCGGTGTGCCCGCTCAGCAGGAAGGTGGAACCCTCCAGGCTGTCGTCGCGCAGCGCCAGTCCGAGCTGGACGAGCTGCGGCGTCGCCTCGCCGGTGATGCGGGCGGAATCGAAGTCGAAATAGA
This sequence comes from Afifellaceae bacterium, assembly GCA_035465195.1. Lineage (GTDB taxonomy): Bacteria > Pseudomonadota > Alphaproteobacteria > Rhizobiales > Afifellaceae > CAMYKZ01. Next base: position 2,947 of record DATHRP010000631.1, read on the forward strand.
CCTCCAGGTCGATCTCCGGCAGCTCCTTCTCCTTCACGATCACCGCAAGCTTCTTGCGCTCCACCACGGTGATCGTGCGGCTCTTGCCGCGCAGCCCGTCGACGAATTTCCGGTCGTCCTGCGACAGGCCGGCCGGCGCGCCGAGGCTGCGCGTCAGCGGCTTCGGCTTCAGCGCATCGGCGATCGCTCCGGCCGAGACCGGCTCTTCGGCCTGCGCGGCGGTGACCGCTAGCCCTGCCGTGGCGATGGCCGCGATGCATGCATTGCGTATCGAGATCATGTGCTTCGCTCCCTGTCCGGTGCAGCCCGGTTTTCCGGTCTGTTCAGTTGACGGTGAGCTTCACCGCGCTGCGCCCGATCGCAGGCAACGCCTGGCCCGTGCTGCTGGCCGCCGGTTTCTCCCGTTTCACCACGTCGATCTTGCGGTAGGCCGCCGCGCCGAGATCGGTGAAGGCGCTGGCGTCGAAATCGTGCTTCACGCCGATCAGCGCGTTTCCGCTCGTATCGCAGATCGCGATCACGGTTTCCGTGCCGGCTTCCGTGAAGGCGAAGTCGAACGCGGCGTTGGCCGCCGGGAACGGGAACGCCCGGTTGGCGCGGATCGAATTGTCGCGGTCGAACCGGTTCGGGAATATCACCGTCCCGACGCCGCGCCCGTCGACATTGACGAGCGTCAGGTGGCAGTCGCGGTTGGTGCTGACGGTGAAGACCGGCTTATCGCCGAGCCGGTAGCGGGCCTTGTCTGCGACGATGCTGACCTTCACCGGCCCGCTTCGGGTTGCCGGCGGAATGTAATCGGCAAGCGCGAGGGTGCCGTCGCCTGCGATCGGCGTCGCGTCGACCACGCGTTCCACAAGCGACGCGAACTCCGCCTCGAACTGGTCGCGCGGTACCGTGCCCTGTTCCAGCCGGCCGGCCAGCAGCGGCCCGGCGCCGCCGGCCGCCAGCAGCCGCTCCTTCAGCGTTTCGGTCTCGGTCCCGAATTCG
>DATHRP010000632.1:0-8618 GCA_035465195.1 Afifellaceae bacterium
TGGATGGCCGGTGTCGTGCTGGTGCTGGCCGTGCTGTTCCACCTCTACCGCGTGTTCATCGTGCATGGCATCGGCGCCATGGTGCCGGGCGGCGACGATGCGCGAGAAGCATTGCGCGCGATTGGCGGCGGCGGGACAGCGGACCTTTCGGCGGCGAAGTACGACGCCTTCCAGAAAGGGTTCCACCTTGCCGCGGCGCTGACGGTGCTCGCGCTGCTGGCCACCGGGCTCGTCATGCTCGCCAAGATCGACACGACCTTCTGGCGCCGGGACCCCTCGATCCTCACTGACGCGACCTGGGGTGTCATCTACGTGCTGCACGGGCTGGGGGCGATGGCGCTGTTGTTCCTGGTGATCGTGCATGTCTATTTCGGATTGCTGCCCGAGCATCGCGACGTGCTGGGCGCGATGATCCGCGGCGAGGGGCCGGAACTCTCCAGAAAGGGCAGCGAATGAGCGAAGACATCGAACAGGCTGCGGCGATGCGCGAGGCCTTCGACACGATCGAGGAAGCCTACGAGTTCATGCTCGCCTACGCCGCGCAGGGCCGCAAGCGGGAGACGGAGGAGGGCGCGGGCGAGAGCCAGATCCGGCAATATCTGAAACGTCTGTCGGCGGCGCTCGACGCATTGGAGACGGCAGCCCGGCCGGGGTTCGGCGAGGCGGGCGGCGATTTCGCGGCCCGTTTCCTGTCCGATATCGGCGTCATGCGGTCGGTGGTCGGGCTGTTGCTTGCGCAGCCCTCGATCACTTCCGACATGGTCGATAACACCAACGCGCTCGTCGCCGTGCGGGCCTTCCTGACCGACATCTTCTTCATCGACCAGGCGGTGCTGCCGCCGCGCTGAACTTCACGATCAACCTTCCCGGCAGTTGAACCTGACCGCGCGTCGCTGCGTCTGACAGGCAGACACAGCAGACGAGGTTCATCATGAAGACGAAATCCCTGGTCACCATGGCGGCGCTGCTGGCCGCCGGCGTCCTGACCCATTCGCAGCCCGCCTTTGCCCATTCCAAGGCGAAGTGCAAGTTCGAGGTTTTCGACGCCTGCATGGAAACCAGCGTGCCGCACAGCTGGTGCGTCGCGGCTGCCGAGCAGCAATGCGCCGGCCATGGCCACGGCAGCGGCACGGTCAATCCGGCCAGCAACGACTATACGTCGGGGGCCGGCATCATCATGCTCAACAAGCGGAAGATGAAGCTTCAGCGCAACTGAGCGATCGGTCGGATCGGCTCAGCCGCCGAGCGAGCGGATATAGGCGATCAGGTCGCCCTTGTCCGTATCCGTCAATTGCGGGAAATCCGGCATGAATTCATGCGGATGGTTGATGGCGCTCCGGAGGTAGATCTCGTCATTCCTGGCCAGTTCCGCGAAGGGTGTCCCCGCATCCTCCTGGCGCTGCGGGTCGTCGCCGATGGAATGGCAGCCGTTGCACCAGCGCGCCGCGAGATCGAAGCCGCGATCCGCGTCGGCGGCTGTCGCGGGACCATGCAGCACCGGGACCATGAGCAAGGGACCCAACGTGACCGCGGCTATCAAACCGGATATCCGGGTTTTCCGGCAATGGCCCCCGCGGGGCTCGTCGATGGCCATGCTTCGGTCCTCCCGGGCTAAAGGCGAGGCGGAATAATCCGTTTGATCAATCTCGGCGTGCCGTGCGCAGGCGTCATTGAGGCAGATCAAGGGCGGTCCGACTTGCGGCACCTGCCGCCGAAGCGGCGTCCCGTCAGGGCAGGAATCTGGAGCTGTCCGCCAGCTTGCGGGGCAGATACTCGTCGATAACGTAGTTGAGGCCCCATTTCGCAAGGGCCTGCTGCTCGGCGCGAACACCCATCCTTAGCAACTGCCGGATCGCCGCCGCCCATTGCGGATGGGCCCGGATGAACGGGTCGTTCTCCAATGCGTCCTCGGCGCGCTTGATGTCGGTCGCAGCAAGCGGATGGGTCGCGTCTTCGAGGCCGAATTCGACGATATCCCGGGGCGTGACGCCGAGGAAACGGGCACGGGGCACACAGAAGAAGCGGTTGATATGGGCGGCGTTTCCCGAGCCGACCTTGAGCGTGCGGTAGATGTTGGTGAAGCCGTAGGGGTCACAGTCGACGAAACAGTAGACCAGCAGATCGCGGCTGTCGGACAGGCGGCGGATGAAGCGGCGCGTCGCGCGGGTCGGCACGCCGCCCATCTCGACGATGACGCAGTCCGCTTCCTCCCAGAAACGGTGATTGTTGAGACGCTGGAACATGCCGCCTGTTTCGATGGCGAGGATGAACCGGGCGTCGGTCCGGAAGTCCAGGTGCTCGACCGAATGCGGTATGCTGTACGCGCCGCTGCCGAGCCGCGTGCAGTCGATCTCGACGCTCTCGCCGGTGCGCGGGTTTCGGTCTATGACGGTGAGCGGGCCGGCAACCGAGCCGCCGTGGGCCTCCGGATAGAAGCGCAATTGTTCCCGCGACAGGCCGTGCATGGACGCCAGGGCCTCGATGTCGTCCATGACGGCGTCGGACTCCGCCTGGTTGTCGAAGCGGCAGTCGCCCCAGTTCTTGCTGATGTAGTAGGCTTCGCGCTTGGTGGCGAAATCGTCGTGTTCGACCATCGATTCGGAGGCCGCCATCATGCGCAGGGTCTGTGCGAACGTCCGCGCGGTGTTGACGGTGAGGGTGCGCTTCTTTTCCTTGCCGCCGACTTTCAGGTAGCCGTCCGCCTCGTCGTAGGTCACGTTGGACAGGCTGCGTACGGGCAGCCCGATCGACGGCAGCTTTCCTTGCTCGATATCGGCATGAACCTGGCCGGCGACCTGCCTGATCAGGGCAATCGTCTGCCGGTCGAGGTCGGTCTGCGGCTTCTGGCGATCCTTTTCCGTCATCGATCCGATCCGTGGGTTGTTCGTGTCCTGTGCAGAACCTCGTCCAGCCTATCGACGGCGCGGTCCCGCTCCGCGTCGTCCAGGTCCAGGATATCCTGGAGCGCCAGGCCGATATGCGGCAGGTATTTTTCGATATAGACCCGCTTGCCGTACTCCTTTTGAAGCCGGTTCCTGCGACGCAGATATTGCGCGAGGTCGCGGCCGCACTGCTGCAGGGAGAGTTTGATTTCCCTGAGGATTTCCGGATAGGGCTCGACGGCCTCCTTGGCCTCCGAGGTATAGGGAATCCAGACGGACGCGACGTGGACGATGATCGCCATCGGCGCGACCGGCAGCGAACCGGCATGCTGGGTCAGGCCGTAGGTGCGCCAGTTCGTCTGGGTGACGGCCCGGGTGATCGCGCAGCCCTGCTGCTGGTAGAGCAGCGGCACGCGATTGGCGAAGCGCAGCAGGCGGACGGGCTCGTTCCTGCCGGCGATCAGATGCCTGGAGATCGATTTGTGCGGATCGTCCAGCTTGCGCATGCGGCCGCCGCTGTCGACCTCGATGTCGGCCTCGCCGGGGCGACCGTAGGCCAGCGCCACCTCGACCTGGAACGGATTGCCCTGGTAGGCGGCTGCCGGGCGGGTGGTGGCGGTATAGAAATCGGCTTCCAGCTCCTTGTGCAACCCGGCGAGCAGTAGGTCTTCGCCGACCGGTACGATGCAGTCCGTCCGCGGCGCCGGAATTGGGGTTCGCCTGATAGCCCGGTGCAGCGCGGTAGCCTGCGCGCGGGCAATGTGCTTGGGATAGGACCGGGCGCTCAGCCTGCCGCCGGCCTTGTCTACGATCGCCGAAGCTGTCTTGCGCCCGATGCTGGAGAACTCGTCGACAAGGAATTTCAGCAAGGTTCGGCTTTCGGTGCTGCCCAGCATCTGGATCAGCCGGCCAAGCTCCACGCCCTCCGGGTGCGGCTTGATCTCCGCCGGCCGTGGCGGCAGTTCGTACACGCTGCGCAGGAACGCGATCCGCCCGCCGTCCGGCGGTACGTATTCCAGCGTGACATGGGGATTGGCGATCGCCGTCAGCTTAAGATAGCTTTCGACAGAGTGCGGCCCCTGCTGGGGATGCCCTTCGATCGCCATCTCGACGCGGGTACCGTGCGGACGGTCCCAGTCGATCCGGGTCCTGCGGTGAATATCGGGCCGGTTGCGCTTCGTGTCGATGGAGACGACCATCTCGCTGGCCTGCTCTTCGCCTTCGACGCGGCTCAGGATGTGCAGCGGCTTGCCGACGGTGAGCTGGCCGTACATGCCGGCGGCGGAAATGCCCATGCCCTGCTGGCCGCGCGACTGGGCGAGCTTGTGAAATTTCGAGCCGTAGAGCAGTTTGCCGTAGATGCGGGCGATCTGGCCTTCGACGATCCCTGGTCCGTTGTCCTCCACCGCGATGCGGCAGACGCCGTGGTGATGGCTCACTTCGATGACGATGTGCGGCAGGATACCGGCTTCCTCGCAGGCGTCGATCGAATTGTCGACGGCCTCCTTGACCGCCGTCACCAGCGCTTTCGACGGCGTGTCGAAGCCGAGCAGGTGACGGTTCTTCAGGAAGAACTCGGAAACGGAAATGTCCCGCTGGCGGGTTGCCATTTCGCTGGCCGTTGCGGCCTTGACCCGTCTGTTCGACACGTGAGCTCCGGTCGTCACCTGATGCGGTCGCGGCCAGCATCGCCGCGCCTTGCTCCGCCGGCCGGCAACCGCCCGGCCGATCGGCGCTCCAGGCGCGGATTGCTGCACGGGGCATGAACAGCCGCCTTGACGATGGTCAAATCCCGCCCGGGGGCAGGGGAATACGCCGGACCGCGAGTGTGCTAGATTTTCGGCGAACAATCAGATCCGGTTATGGGAGCCTGGCCACAATGGGTGTTCATTCGTTCAGATCGGCGGCGATGCTGGCCGCCTGCATGTTGCTCGCCGGCTGTTTCAGGAGCGAGACCCCGCTCATCGCGCCCGGCGAAGGCGACTACCCGTTCCAGACGGTGACCTACGAGGAAGCCGGCGGCGGCCAGAAAATCACACTGGTCCGCACCGACGACGGATACCGGCCGGCGGACGAGACGACGGGCGAACGCCTGTTGCGGAATGGGCTCGGCGACGACACCTACCTCGCACAGGTGGAGGCTTCGGAAGGCGAGGGGCCGGGTTATCTCTACGGGATCATCTCGCTTTCGCAGGAGCCCGGCGGGTTCGTTGTTGCCGCCGGCTATGCGGAGGATGCGGATATCGCAGCCATTCGGGCAGGAATCGACGGACTGGCGCTTTGCGCGGAGGATACGGACACGGTCTGCGTCGAAAGCCTCGACGCCTACCGGCGCTATGCCGCGCGGGACGAGGTCGTCGAGCGGGGCACGGAATATCGGATCCTGGAGATGAAGTAGCGGCGCGGCCTTCCGCGTTCAGCGCAGCGAGACGCGCTGGCCGGGGTGGCGCTCCAGCCGGCCGGCGAGTTCCATTTCAAGCAGGCTGATGCTGACGGTCTGGACCGGCAGGCCGGTGAGGCGGACGATCTCGTCGACCTCTATGGGCGAGGGGCCGAGCGCCTCGGCGACCAGGTCGCGCTCCCTGTCGAGCGGCTCGTCGGTGAGGCTGACCGGTGCGGCCGGCGCCTCCGCCAGCGCTTCCGGCGGCGGCGGCATGTCGCCCATGATCGGTCTCAGGCATTCGATCACGTCTTCCGCCTCGGTGACGATGACGGCGCCCTGCTTGAGCAGCCGGTTGGCGCCGGCGGCACGCGGGTCGAGCGGCGAGCCCGGCACGGCCATCACCTCGCGGTCCTGCTCTAGCGCCATGCGGGCGGTGATCAGCGAGCCGGACCGCTCGGCCGCCTCGACCACGACGGTGGCGAGCGACAGGCCGGCGATGATGCGGTTGCGGCGCGGGAAATCCTTCGCACGCGGTTCCCAGCCAACCGGCATCTCGCTGACCGTGGCACCGCCCGACACGATGATCTCCTCGGCGAGTTCTCGGTTTTGCGGCGGATAGACGTAATCGAGGCCGCCCGCGAAAACGGCGACCGTGCCGGTGCGCAACGCCGCCTCGTGGGCGCTGGTGTCGACGCCGCGGGCGAGGCCGGAGGCGATGACGAAGCCCGCCTCGCCGAGGTCGCGTGCGAGAATGGCCGCCATCTTGCGGCCGGCCGCCGAGGCGTTGCGGGAGCCGACGATGGCGATCATCGGGCGCGACAGGCACTCGGCCGAGCCGCGCACGCCGATCAGCGGCGGGGCGCCGTCGGTTCTGCGCAGCCATTGCGGATAATTGGGCTCGTCGATGCCGATCAAGCCAATGCCGAGCCTGTCGGCGGCCTTCAGTTCCGCTTCCGCCTCGTCGCGGCTGGCGACGCGGATACGCCGGCCGGCGCCGCCGCGGCTGGCGAGCGTCGGCAGGGCGGCGAGCGCCTCGCGCGCCGAGCCGGCGCGCCGGATCAGTGCCCGGAAGGCGGACGGGCCGACATTGTCACTGCGGATAAGCTGCAGCCAGTCGAGCCGTTCTTCCTCGGTCAGCCATTGGGTGTCCGTCGCGCTCATTTGCCGCCGATCCGTCCTTCCTGGCCCGACAGGAGTCTGGCGATGTTCTGCCAGTGGCGCGCCCACAAAATGATGGTGAGGACGAGGAACAGCTCGGCGAGCTGGACCCGGCCGGTGAAGTAGAGGACGCAGGGGACGACCGCGGTGGCGAGCAGCGCCGACAGCGAGGAGAAGCGGGTGACGGTCGCGGTGGCGAGCCAGACGAGGGCGGCAGCGAGAAATGTCAGCACGTTCAGCCCGAGCAGCACGCCGAGATAGGTCGCAACGCCCTTTCCGCCGCGGAACTTCAGCCAGACGGGAAAGCAATGGCCGATAAAGGCCCCGAAGCCGGCGATGATCGCGGTCTCCGGGCCCCAGTGGCCTGCGAGCAGGACCGCGACAAGGCCCTTCAGGGCATCGCCGAGCAGGGTCAGGGCGGCCAGCAGCTTGCTGCCGGTCCTGAGCACGTTGGTGGCGCCTATGTTACCGGAGCCGACCTTGCGGATGTCGATGCCCGCCAGACGGGTCAGGATCAGGCCAAAGGGGATCGTGCCGATCAGATAGCCGCCAACGAGGGCGGCGAGATAGAATTTCCAGACCAGTGCCCAACTGATCGGATCCGGCATCGTTCAAGACCCCCTCGCGCCGTCGTCCTCGACGTGGATCATGCGCCCGGCGAGCCATGTCTGCAAGACCTTGCCGGTGAGGCGCGCGCCCTCGAAGGCGGTGTTGCGCGAGCGTGAACGCAGGTTCTCCTCGGCGACGATCCAGGGCCGTTCGAGATCGATGATGGCGAAGTCGGCGGGTGCGCCGGGCTTCAGCGTGCCGGCTTCCAGGCCGAGAAGCGCGGCCGGCCGGGTGCTCATGGCGTCGACAAGGCGGGTGAGCGTCAGGCTTTCATCGTGCACGAGGCGCAGCCCGGCGGCGAACAGGGTCTCCAGGCCGATGGCGCCGTCGGCCGCCTCGGCGAAGGGCTGGCGCTTGCCTTCCACGTCCTGCGGGTCGTGCGCGGAGACGACAATGTCGATGGTGCCGTCGGCAAGCGCGGCGACCATGGCGAGCCGGTCGTCCTCGCTGCGCAATGGCGGCGACAGCTTGAAGAAGGTGCGGTAGGAGCCGACGTCGATCTCGTTCAGCGTCAGATGGTTGATCGAAACGCTCGCGGTGACGTTGTGGCCCTCGTCGCGGGCCCGGCGCAGCGACCAGAGCGCCTGCTCGCAGGAGACCTGGGCTGCGTGGTAATGGCCGCCGGTAAGGCCGGCCAGCCGCAGGTCGCGGTCGAGCATGATGGTTTCCGCCTCGCGCGGTATGCCTGCGAGGCCGAGGCGGGTGGCCGTTTCGCTCTCGTTCATGACACCGGCGCTGGCGAGCGCCTTGTCCTCGATGTGATGGACGATCATGGCGGAGAAATCGCGGGCGTAGGTGAGGGCATTGCGCATCACCTGGGCGCTGGCGACGGAGGTGCGGCCCTCGGTGAAGGCGACGGCGCCGGCATCCTTCAGCAGGCCGAATTCCGAAAGCTCGTGGCCCTCCATGCCCCTGGTGATCGCCGCCATCGGATGGATGCGCACGATCGCCGTGTCGCGGGCGCGGCGGAGCACGAAATCGACAAGGGCGGGATCGTCGATCACCGGGTTGGTGTCCGGCATGGTGACGATGGTCGTCACGCCGCCGGCCGCCGCCGCGTGGCTTGCCGTCTCCAGCGTCTCGCGGTGTTCGCCGCCGGGCTCGCCGACGAAGACGCGCATGTCGACAAGGCCTGGCACGATGCACTTGCCGGAAAGATCGACGATTTCGGCGCCCTCCGGCGCGCCCTGGCCCCGGGCGTCCGGACCCGCGGCGCGGATGACGCCCTCCTCGACGAGCAACGCCCCGACGCCGTCGATGCCGCGTGAAGGGTCGACGATGCGGGCATTGTCGAAGAGGACGGGCGAACTCACGGCAGCCTCATCGGTTCGGCAGGTGGCGGGCGAGCGCCTGCAGCACGGCCATGCGGACGGCGACGCCCATTTCCACCTGTTCGCGGATGACGCTCTGCACGCCGTCGGCGATCAGCGGGTCGATCTCCACGCCGCGGTTCATCGGGCCCGGATGCATGACGATGGCGTCGGGTCTGGCGCAGGCGAGTTTTTCATTGTCGAGGCCATAATAGCGGAAATATTCGCGCACGCTCGGCACATAGGAGCCGGTCATGCGCTCGCGCTGGAGGCGCA
>DATHRP010000633.1:0-3459 GCA_035465195.1 Afifellaceae bacterium
AAACAGACAATAGCGCGCGGCCGGACGCTAGCCGGTCAGAAGATCGCGGCGGCGGTTGCGCGTATGGACGAGACCGAGCCTGGCATGCTTTTCGGAGCCTTCGGGGAATTCGACGGTTTCGGATCCCGCGTCGGTGGTCCCGCCGGCCGGAGACGCCTCGGCCGCCATCAGCGCGAGTTCGCGGATATAGGCCGGAGCGGCGCCGCTGGTGCCGATCAGATAGCCGTAAGCGCCGCTTCGCGTGCCGGCGCCGGCAACGCCCGGGATGATCATGTCGGTGTCGCTGACCTGGGAAACGTCGACCCTCGAGGCATCGTTGGAGACCAGGCCCGCGGAACTGTAGAGCGCGGGCCGCACCCAGTTCTCTTCGGCCTGGGTGATCGGCTCGAAGCGGCCGATATAGCCGGCAACGGCAAAGCGCTGCTTGTCCTGCGGACTGGCGGCTTCGGAATAGGTCGCCCATCCGTTCAGGGTGCCGAACCGCTTGACGAAATCGCCGTCGACGCCGACCGGCTTACCCATCTCGTCATGGGTCGCGTATGTCGGATCGTCGAGGAAGCTCTGGCGCGCGCCGTTGCCGGTGCCGGCCGGATCCTCGTCGCGATGGACGTAGCAGCGGACCGATATATCCGAAAGGTCAGGTTCCGACTTCGTGATCTTGATGCGCCACAGGCCGGACGGCGCAGCCGCCCCCTTGCCACCGGTCCGTTCGGTCGGGCCGAGTATAACAAGGACACGCCATTTGCCGTTGCGGAAGCGATCCGCGCTGAGCTGCCCGATCGTCTTGCCGCCGACCTTCAGTTTCTTGATCTTGCCGCTGCCGAAACCCTCGAGCTTCCGAATCCTGTCGCCGGAGGGGGCGTAGACGCGGATGCGGAACGCGTCAGCCAGATCGGCATCCGGCGGCGCATCGAACCAGAGTTCCAGATAGCTCGACGTGCGGTCGTTCGGCTGGACGCGCCACGGCACGACCGGAGGCGGCGCTCCGTCGGCGAAGGCCTCCGGTGCGAACCGTCCGTGCATGCGGTCGATGAAGCTGTTGGCCGACGGCAGTGCCAGGCGGACCGGATCGAACTGGATCGCATCGTCGGTATCCCCGCCGCCCGCTTTCCAGAAATCGACCAGCTCGTCGATGGCCGCCTCGAGCTGGCTCTGCCCGTCATGGGGACCGCCGGTGACGCCCAGGCTGACATTGACGAGAAGCGTCATCGTGCTCGCGCCATAGGCGCGGCCGACGCGACAGGCCCGTTCGAAGATGTAGTGCAGCGCGCTCAGCACGAAGACATCCTTGCCGAAACCGGACGTGTCGCGGAGCGAATTGCGCGGCAGCTGCACCGCCACGATGCGGATATTGTCGCGGTTCTGCTGGGCCTGCTCGCTTTCGGTGAAGCCGGCCGCAGTGTCCATCACGTGGGCGCCGTGGGTATAGGGGCGGAAGATATTGTGCCCGAGATCGGGCAGGTCATTGACCGCGCCGGCCCGCGGGTCAAGGTAGATCCGGTCCTCGTCGGGCCCGTGGTCCGCAATCAGGGTCTCGATATTGTGCCGGGTCAGTTCGCGTCCGAACGAGACATGCCCCTGCCACGGCACCGGTTCGGCCAGCGCCGACTGCAGCCAGCAGAATTCGATCCGCGAGCGGCCGTCGCCGGTCTGGAAGTTCCGGTGCGCGAAGGGCAGGCCGTCGTCGATGACGCCGACGACGACAAGCGGCCTGCCATCGTTCTCGATCTCGTCCTTCAGCTCCGGATCCGGCAGGTAATCGGGATCGCCGGCCGGATCGCGATCGCTTCCGACAATGGCCGCATCGACCGGAAAGTTGAGCCGGAAGGTGCCGCTCTGCCCGCTGCCCGCGGCGATCATGAGGTTCGTCAGCGCCGAACAGCAGTCGTAGCCCTCGCAAGGCTCCGGCGCCTGCGGCGAGAACAGCAGGGGCAGGAAACGGAAAACCTGGTCGTAGCGGTCCGGATCGCCGGACAGGAGCGGAACGATGTCGTAGGTCCGGCTTTCGCCGCCGCCGACCTCGACCTCCACCTCGGAGGGTATGTCGTCGAGACTGACGGGATCGGTCCATTCGGCGAGCGCCGTGAAATGCGACGACGCATCCGGAAGGCCGTCGGGGAACATGAACTTCGCCCCGTTCTCGTAAACCCAGGTCTCGTATGGGCCGACATATTCGCTGAATGACATCGCAATTCCCGAGCCCGGACCGTTTCCCGTTCCGGAAACGGCCGCCATTATGCGAACTCCCCGACCATCTTGCCCCAGAGCCAGGTGAAATGGGGCGTGGGCGCAACGGACGACCCCTCACCATGGGTGTTGATCGGGACGTCCGCGGACGGCGTGTCGAAGGCCTCGATAAAGTCGTTCACGAAGAAATCGTGCTCTTCGGGCGTATAGTGACGATCTCCGACCTCCCCGCCCTGACCGCACAGCCGCAGGATCAGGCGGCCGACGATGCGGCCGAGGGTCGCCCCGGCCCAGGTGTCGATCGGATAGTGCACGCCGGCGACGGTCCTGTTGACGGCAATCCGTTCGGCCTGCTTGTAGACGAGATCGATCCGGTTCTCGCGATCGGCATGAGCATCCCCGGCAGTCTCCAGAATGGCCTTGAGGACTTCGGCGACCGCGAAGGATTCGGTGGCGTGGGCGCTCGGGTAACTGCCGTGGCCCGGGGTTGCGATCATCGGCAGGATCTTGGCGCTGACGTAATCGGGCCGCGGCACCGACAGCGCGTTCTTGACGATCATCGCGGTATGGGCCGCCATCACCTGGGTGACGGCGACGAGCTCGCCGGTAAATTTGAAATGACCGGGATGCAGCCCGAGCGGCATTGCGAAATAGGGTGTCGGGAAGCCGAGCTGGCTGGTGATCTCGGCGGCGCGCTCGGCCCGCTGGTCGACATATTTCCGCATCTGGCCGACCTGTTCGTTGAGCAACTCGTGCTCCGGCCGATCGACCCGATAGACCGGCCCGTCGAAATCAAGGGTGAACTCGCCCGGCTGGTAGGCCCATTCGAGATGCCGGCATTATTCCGTCAGGTAGAGCGAGCCGCGCACCCAATCCGCCCAACGGCCGATATCGCCATGGGGCGGGACATCCGCGGAAAGCTGGCCTTCTTCGACAATGTGCGTGATCGCCTCGGCGCTGGTGAGCAGGCCGACGGTGACGCTGCCGCCAAATTGCGGCGACGCGCCCGCGCCCTGGAAAGCCCCCAGGCCACCCAGGCCGCCGAGCCCGCCAAGGCCGCCCAATCCACCCAGGCCGCCCAATCCACCAAGGCCGCCCAGTCCACCGAGGCCGCCAAGGCCCCCCAATCCCCCAAGTAGTGCCATCGTATAACCCCCTAATTCGGAATTCCTGCCTCGATCATTGCGTTGGCCATCTGCCGGCCGATCGGATAGTCAGCCGCCGGGTGCGTGCGCAGATAGGCCGACACCGTGAAATCCGGCTGATGCCTCA
>DATHRP010000634.1:0-7271 GCA_035465195.1 Afifellaceae bacterium
TCCGAGCGCCAGCATCGACAGCGTGATCGTGAGCCCGAGACCGATCAGGCGGAACGGATCGATGCCGGGGATGAGCGTCGGCAGGATCGCCTGCGTCACGGCCGTCGGCGACCACACCAGGAACCAAGCGAAGCCGCGCAGCGCAGCGGACAATTGCCGTTGCTCGCGGACTTTCGAGATCAGGTCGAGGTCGGAGAAGTCCTGGCCGGATTCGCGAACGCCGCGCTGGATGATCGGCGCAAGCAGGCTCATCGAGCCGAGATTGATCATCACCGACAGGAAATGGCTGCCGCTGAAGATCGCGGTGAAGCGGCGTTTCGGCGGCTGACGGGTGATGTAGCGGCCGCAGGCGAGGATTGACGGCGATGTGACGGCGCCTTCGCGCAGAAATCCCATCAGCAGGATGAACGCGGCCAGATAGGCCGACCGGCGCAGACCCGTGGCGATGACATCTGCGGCAGCGTCTATGCGCGCGATGACGAGGCCCAGCAGCAGCAGGCTGAGGCCGAGCAGGTAGATCTCCCGCATCCTCATCGCGCGCCAGCCGATCACGGGCACGGCCAGAACGAGCGCGACCGATATCCAGCCCGCCGCCGCGATGTCCGTGTAGAGATGGAACAGCTCGATGACCGACAGGGCGATCATCAGGAGTCCCACCGGGCGGTTCTGGACGGGTGTGGGTGATTTCATCTGTTGGTGCGTGATCGTAGGACCGGTCGTGTTTGCCACCGGACGGAGAATTCCGAGACGATGCCTATCTACAACACCCAGGCAACCTGCGCACGCCCGTCGAACGCTGTTCAGGACGGGTTGGATCGGGTAGCGATGGGAAAGAAATGCCGATCTTAACTAATATATTAATATCGTAAATTGGTTTGGGTTTGCTGTTGTCATCCTTTTCAGACCGCCTTATCGTCCCGCCGGGGCGTGCGAATTTACGTTGGGCCCGCCGTGGTCGTGATTTATTTCGGCCTTCAAATTAACTACTGGTCGGCATCGGCCAGTCCGATGGGAGGAAACTGATGAAACTGAATAAGATGACCGCGCGGCTATCAATCGCCGCGCTGATGGCTGGTGGCGTGGCATTCGCTGCCGAAGCCCAAACAACCACACTGCGCATCCAGACGCACTATGCGCCCGAGACGCCTTCCGGCAAGCTGGCCGCGCAATATATCGACGACGTTCAGACTATGTCGAACGGCGAGATCCAGATCGAGATGTTCTATTCCTCGTCCGTCGTGAAGTCGGTGGAGACCTTCGACGCCGCGGCAACGGGCATTCTCGACTGCGACATGACCGGCGGCACCTCTCAGACCGGCAAGAACCCGGCATTCCAGTTCGTCGGCGACATCATGGGCGGCTACGACACGCCGTACCAGCAGCTGTCATGGCTCTACTACGGTGGCGGCCTCGATGCTGCGCAGGCGCTCTACAACAAGTTTGACATGCAGCTTGTCGGCTGGTGGATCTACGGTCAGGAATCGCTGGCCTCGTCCAAGCCGATCCGCAATGCCGACGATTTCAAGGACTGGAAGTTCCGCTCACCGCCCGGCATGGAAACCAAGATCTTCGAAAAGCTCGGAGCGAGCCCGATCGTCATGGATTTCACTGAAGTTCCGACGGCTCTGGAGTCGGGCATTATCGACGGTACTGACTATTCAGGCCTCGCCAACAATATGGGCATCGGCCTCTACGATATCGTCAAGCACACGAACTATCCCGGCTTCCACTCCATGCCGTCGGATCATCTGGCGTGCAACAAGGCCAAGTGGGATGCAATGCCTGAACAACACCGCCGGATCATGTCGGTGGCAATGGAAGCGCTCGCGCTCCGCACGGCTCTGACTTTCGAGAAGAAGAACGCGGAAGCGGCCGCTGCACTGAAAGAGAAGGGTGTGAACATCTATACCTGGACCGACGAGGACAAGCAGAAGTTCCGCGAAGCATCACAGGCTTCGTGGGGCGAATTCGCCACCACGGACGAAGCAAAGGCACTGGTGGAAAGCCACCTGACATACCTGCGTCAGCTCGGCCTCGCGAAATAGTCAATCAAGAGGGCGGTCGGGTATAGGCCGCCCTCTTTTTGCCGAGTCGCGGCCGGCTGCCTTTGACGGAGCCTTGGGGAGGGGCGAATGGTCGAGCATGAGCGAACGGGTCCAGTCGACCTTTTGACATGGAGCATGAGCCGCGTTGCCATGTGGGCAACCGCGTTCATCGTCGTGATCATCTTCTACGAAGTGGTCATGCGTTATCTCTTCGCAGCACCCACGCTCTGGGTGAACGAGATGTCGCTGTGGGTCGCCGGAGGTATCTACCTGACGGCCGGCCTCTATTCCATGCAGCAGCGCAGCCATATCCGGATCTTCATTCTGTACGACATGGCGCCGAAATGGCTGCAGCGGGTCTTCGATATCCTGTCCGTCATCTGTGTCTGTATTTTCGCATTCGCTGTCATCTGGGGCGGATTCGGCGAAGCGTATTCAAAGTTCATGCGGTGGGAGACATTCGGTACGGCGTTCGATCCGCCGATCCCGGCCACGATCAAGCCGTTGATCCTGATCACGCTCGTCCTTCTTGCGCTGCAGGCTATTTCCAATCTCATCTACGACTGGAATCGCGAACCCGAGATCCATTCCCCGACGGATGACATCGATCTGATCCCGGACGAGATCATCACGGGCACGCCGCCCAAGCCGACCGAATAGGCCGATCAGCCATGGACATCGGTACGATCTCCATCATCCTGCTGCTGGGCATGCTGCTCCTGCTCGCCATCGGCATGCCGCTCGGCTTCGCGTCCGGCTTCCTGGCAGTGGTCGTGTTGGTCCTGAAATTCGGTCCGGATCTGCTGTTCAGCAATTTCGGCACCGGTCCGCTCAACATTCTGGCTCAGCGGCTCTACGGTATAACGACCAACTATGTGTTGGTATCCGTGCCGCTCTTTATATTCATGGCGACGCTTCTGGAACGGTCCGGAATCGCCCGTGATATGTATTCCTCGCTGAACAGCTGGCTTTCGCGGACGCGCGGCGGGATTGCCGTCGTCACCGCCCTGATGGCCATCGTCATGGCGGCGATGTCGGGCATCATCGGCGGCGAAGTTGTCCTGCTCGGATTGATCGCGCTGCCGCAGATGTTGCGGCTTGGCTATAACCGGAACCTGGCGATCGGCACGATCTGCGCGTCCGGCTCGCTAGGCACCATGATACCGCCGTCGATCGTGCTGATCTTCTACGGCCTGATCACCGAAACGTCGATCCATGCCCTCTTCAAGGCCGCCTTCCTGCCCGGTTTCATGCTGGCCGGCTGTTACCTGATCTATATTCTGGTCCGCACGCGGATGAACCCGGAACTGGCACCGCTGCCGGAACCTTCGGACGATGATATGAACGGCCGGGAGAAGGCACTCTACGGATCGACGTTGCTTGCCATCGTGCTAGGGCCGGCTTCGGCGCTCGTCATCCTGCGCTGGTTCTATCTCCACGCGCTGGATCGCATCGAGGACGTGACCAAGTTGGTCGGTATGAACGCCCTCTACACCGCGATCGTCATCCTGGTTGCCTCGGCGGTCTATATCTTCCTTGTCACCGGGATTGAGACGGCAAGGCTCGCTTGGGAGAAGGGCAAGGGAATGGTGGCTCCGCTGCTGATCGTTTTCGTCGTGCTCGGATCGATCTATGGCGGTGTCACGGGTATCACGGAAGCGGCGGGGATGGGCTCCATCGCGGTCCTGCTGCTGATCATCATGCGCGGCGAGTTTTCGTTCAACCTGCTGCGCGAAGCATCCATGCGAACGTTCAAGTCGACCGGAACCATTATCTGGGTAACGTTCGGCGCCACTGCGCTGGCCGGCGCCTACACGATCGCCGGCGGTCCGACCTACGTCGCCAACCTGATCGTCGGCTACGAACTGCCGACCATGGGCGTGCTGCTGGTCATGATGGTGATCTTTCTGTTCCTCGGCGCGTTCATGGACTGGACCGGCATCGTGCTGCTTGTCATGCCGGTTTTTCTGCCGATCGTCCTGAAGCTGCCGATCGAGGAACTCGGCCTGTACGGTGAATTGACCCCCTCGCAGGTCTCCGTCTGGTTCGGGATATTGTTCTGCGTCAACATGCAGGTGAGTTTCCTGTCGCCCCCGTTCGGGCCCGCGGCCTTCTACCTGAAATCGGTGGCGCCTCCGTACATCACGCTGCCCGATATTTTCCGCGGCTTCCTGCCGTTCATCTGCATCCAGATATTCATCCTTATGGTGATCCTGCTGTTTCCGCCGATCACCACCGTGTTCCTGGAATAAGATCACGCGACCCGGATCCGCTTTCCTTCCCCGTCGAACAGGCAGACGTCGGCTCCGCTGAACGAAACCGGGCAGTCTTCGCCGGGTCCGGGTATTCCGCTCTGGCCGTCCTGGCGCACCGTCAGCGGTTCGCCTCCCGGAAGCACGAGATGCACCAGTGTTTCGGCACCGAGCGGCTCGGCGTACCTGACGGTCCCGCGCAGCATGGCCGACTCTTCGTCGCTGAGCGACAGGTGCTCCGGCCGGATCCCGACGCTGAGGCCGTCGCCTGACGACGCGTCGAAGATCGCGGCGGCGATCGCCTCCGGCAGTCGTGTCCTGAATTCGGTGAATGCGTCCGGTTGCAGGAAATTCATCGGCGGCGAGCCAATAAATCCGGCGACGAACGCCGTCTGCGGGTCCTTGTAGACGTCGAGCGGCGCGCCGACCTGTTCGGCGATGCCGCCGTTCATTACGACCACCCGGTCGGCCAGCGTCATCGCCTCGACCTGGTCGTGCGTGACGTAGAGCGCGGTGATGCCGAGGTCGCGCTGCAGCGACTTGATCTCCAGCCGCATCTGTCCGCGCAGCTTTGCGTCGAGGTTGGAAAGCGGTTCGTCGAACAGGAAGACGGCCGGCTTGCGGACGATGGCGCGGCCCATGGCGACCCGCTGGCGCTGGCCGCCGGAAAGCTGGCGCGGCTTGCGTTCGAGATAATCCTCGAGTTGCAGCAGCTTCGCGGCGCCCCTGACCCGCTCCTCGATCTCCGCCTTCGGCACCTTGGCGATCTTCAGCCCGTAGGCCATGTTGTCGTACACGTTCATATGCGGATAGAGCGCATAGTTTTGGAACACCATGGCAATGTCGCGCTCCATAGGCTCCAGGTCGTTGACCACGCGGCCGCCGATGGAAATCTCGCCCGACGTCACCGTCTCCAGTCCGGCCACCATGCGGAGCAGCGTGGACTTGCCGCAGCCCGAGGGACCGACGATGACGATCATTTCGCCGTCGGCGATGTCGAGGTCGATGCCGTGGATCACCTCGGTTCTGCCGTAGGACTTGCGCACCGATGTCAGGTTGATTTCGGTCATGCTGGCTCTCTATTTTTCCCCACTACTTCTCAGTGTCCACCAGCCCCTTGATGAAGAGGCGCTGCATGAAGACCACGACCGCCACCGGCGGGACCATGGCCAGCATGGTCGTCGCCATGATCACCGGCCAGTTGGCGAAGTCGTCGCCTGAGGGGAACATCTGCTTGATGCCCATGACGATGGTGTTCATCTGCGGTTCGGTGGTGATCAGCAGCGGCCAGAGAGACTGGTTCCAGCCGTAGATGAAGAGGATCACGAACAGGGCCGCGATGTTGGTGCGCGACATCGGCAGCAGGATGTCGAAGAAGAATCGCATCGGCCCGGCCCCGTCGATCCGCGCGGCCTCGGCGAGTTCGTCGGGGATCGTCAGGAAGAGCTGGCGGAACAGGAACGTCGCCGTCGCCGAGGCGATGAGCGGCAGGATCAGGCCGGAATAGCTGTTCAGCATGCCGAAATTGGCGGCAACCTCGTAGGTCGGCACGATGCGCACCTCCACCGGCAGCATCAGGGTAACGAAGATCAACCAGAAGAACGTCTGGCGCAGGGGAAAGCGGAAATAGACAATGGCGAACGCCGACAGGATCGAGATGGCGATCTTGCCGCTGGTGATGCCGAGCGCCATCACCATGGAATTGAACATCATTCGCCATACCGGCGCGTTGATGCCCGAAAAAAGTGCTTCCCGGTAGTTCTCAACGAGGTGCCCGCCGGGCAGCAGTGGCATTGGCGGGCGGATGATATCCTGCTGGGTCACGGTGGATGCGACGAAGGTCAGGTAGATCGGAAAGCAGATCACGGCGATGCCGAGGATCAACCCGGCATGGGTGAGCCAGGTGCTGACGCCGCGCTTTTCCACCATGCCGGACATCAGTAATGCACCCTTCGCTCGACATAGCGGAACTGGATGACCGTGAGTACGCCGACAACGATAAGGAGCACTACCGACTGCGCCGCCGACGAGCCGAGATCCTGGCCGACAAAGCCGTCGGCATAGACCTTGTAGACCAGGATGGTGGTCGATTGCTGCGGACCGCCGGCAGTGATCGTGTGGATGACACCAAAGGTTTCGAAGAAAGCGTAGATCACGTTGACCACCAGCAGGAAGAAGGTGGTCGGTGAGAGCAGCGGCAACACGATTGTCCAGAAACGGCGCCAGAAATGCGCGCCGTCGATGGCGGCCGCTTCGATCAGGCTGTTCGGAATCGCCTGCAACCCTGCAAGGAAGAACAGGAAATTGTAGCTGATCTGCTTCCAGGACGAGGCGACGACGACGAGCCCCATCGCTTCTGCACCGTTCAGCACATGGTTCCAGTTGTAGCCGAGTACCTTCAGATACCAGCTTACCACACCGACATTCGGGCTGAACATGAACAGCCAGATGACGCCGGCGACTGCCGGGGCGATGGCATAGGGCCAGATCAGGAAAGTGCGGTAGGCGCCGGACCCCTTGATCACCCTGTCGGCCATCAGCGCGAGCCACAAGGCGGTGACCATCGACAGCAGCGTGACGAGGCCTGAAAAGACCAGCGTCGTGCGGAACGATGCGAGATAGAGCGGATCGGAAAACAGGAATTCGAAATTGCCGAAGCCGACGAACTGGGATCTGAGCCCGAACGGATCGGGGATGAATGCCGACTGGTATATCGCCTGGCCTGCGGGGTAGAAGAAGAAGACAAGCGTCACGGCAAGCTGCGGCGCCACCAGAAGATAGGGCAGCATCCTGTTGTTGAAGGTGACGCGTTTGTCCATCGGGCGATCCCGGAATTCCGGTCCTGCAGGACAGGGTTCAACCGGCCCTGCCCGCTAACGCGGGGCGGGGCCGGTGGTCTTGTCCTGCAGGCGAGCGGCGGTCAGCCGTTGGCCGATTCGAACCGGCGAAGCAGCTGGTTGCCGCGCTCGACAGC
>DATHRP010000635.1:0-8851 GCA_035465195.1 Afifellaceae bacterium
CGGCGGCCCGGGCGGTCTACGTGCTGGCAAGCCGCAGGGCCTTTCCGGTCGCCTCCTACATGGCCTATGCCCTGGGGAAACTCGGCGTCGCCGTGGTGCTCGTCGACAACCTGGCCTCGATGGGCCCGGAACAGATCGGTCCGGCCGGACCGGAAGACGCGCTCGTCGCCGTCAGCTTCGCGCCCTACGCGCCGACGACCGCCGAACTTGCCGCCATCGCAAGAACGAACGGCGTGCCGACGGTCGCCATCACCGACTCCGTTTTGTCGCCGCTGAAACCGATATCCGACGTGCTGTTCGAGGTCACCGAGGCCGAGTTCGGCGCGTTCCGCTCGCTCTCGGCGACCCTGTGCCTGGCGATGGCGCTCTGCGTCAGCATCGCCGACCGCCGGCAGGCCGGCCGGCGCAACACCCGGGCGCGCCCGCGTAGCCGGCGCTAGCCGAACAGCCCCGCCCGCGTCAGCGCGTCGGCGGTGTCGTCGAGCGTCTTTCGCGCCCGCGCGACGAGTTCGTCGACTTCCTCGTGGGTGATGACCAGCGGCGGGCTGATGATCATCGTGTCGCGCACCGCGCGCATAACCAGCCCGTTCATGAAGCTGGTGTCGCGGCAAAGCGTGCCGACCTTCCCGACATTCGCGAAGCGCCGGTGCAGCGGCTTTTCCGGAACCAGTTCCAGCGCTCCGAGAAGCCCGACGGCGCGGGCCTCGCCGACCAACGGATGATCGCCGAGCGCACGCCACTTCTGGCGGAAATAGGGGCCGATATGGTGGGCGACGCGCTCCACCAGGTTCTCCCGCTCGATGATCTGCAGGTTGGCCAGCGCCGCCGTGCACGACGCCGGATGGCCGGAATAGGTGTAGCCGTGGAAGAACTCCAGGTCCTTCCGGCTGATCACGTCGGCCACCTTGTCGGAGACGAGCACGCCGCCGATCGGCAGATAGCCGGACGAAAGGCCCTTGGCGATCGGCATCAGGTCGGGCTCGAGATCGTAGAACTGCGAACCGAACCAGCGCCCCAGCCGGCCGAAGCCGCAGATCACCTCGTCGGTGACGAACAGGATGTCGCGTTCCCTGAGGATACGCCGCACTTCCGGCCAGTAGCTTTGTGGCGGGATGATCACGCCGCCCGCGCCCTGCACCGGCTCGGCGATGAAGGCGGCCACCTTGTCCTCGCCGATGCGGTCAATCGCCTCCGCCAGCGCCCGTGCCCTCTCGACACCAAACGCCTCCTGGTCCGTGCCCCCGCCCTCGTCGAACCAGTAGGGCTGGTCGATATGGTGCACGCCGGGTACCGGAAGGTCGCCCTGCCCGTGCATCGGCTTCATGCCGCCCAGGCTGGCCGCCGCGACCGTCGAGCCGTGATAGGCGTTCCAGCGCGAGATGATGGTCTTCTTCTCCGGCTTGCCCATCAGGTCCCAGTAGAGTCGCACCATGCGGAACACCGTGTCGTTGGCCTCCGATCCGCCTGAGGTGAAGAACACCTTGTTGAAATTGGCAGGCGCCAGGCCGATCAGCTTTTCCGCCAGTTCCACCGCCGGCGGATGGGTCGTCTTGAAGAAGGTGTTGTAGAAGGCGATGCGCGACATCTGCTCGTGCACCGCGTCGGCGATCTCCTGCCGCCCATGGCCGACCTGGGCGCACCACAGCCCGGCCATGCCGTCGATGATCCGGTTGCCCTCCGAATCCGTGATCCAGATCCCCTTGCCCTCGACGATCACCCGGCACTTGTCGCGCGCCAGGCCGAACTGCTCCGAGAACGGATGCAGGTGGTGCGCCGCGTCGAGGTCCTGCAGGCGGCCGGTCTGGTTGGCTTTCGGGTTGTCGGTCATGGTGGAGTTCCAGCGGGAAGAAGGACTTGCAGTCGTGATCTGCCTCAGTTCTTGATCCTATTCGCCGATCGCGTCAATCATGGCGCGCCGTCGGCGGCTCCCGTGCGCGGGAATTGACGGAAGGCGGGCGGACGGTCAGTCTGGCCGCAGTCGAAGCTCCAATTTCCGTCCCGGCGGACGGCGCTGGGTTCCATGAGCAAGAAACGACCGCAAACGACAGGCAACGAGGGCGAAGCCTACCTGAAGGCCCATCCGGATCTCGAGGCGATGGAGTTCCTGATCTCCGACACCAACGGGGTGCTGAGGGGCAAATGGTCGCCGGCTGAGGCGCTGGAGAAGGCGTTCTCCACCGGCATCAACTTCCCGCTCTCCATGTTCGGCCTCGACGTCTGGGGCCGCGAGGTCGAGGAGACCGGGCTGCATATCGAATCCGGCGACGCCGACGGTTTCTGCATGGGCGTGCCGGGTTCCATCCGCCCTGTCCCCTGGGCGTCGAGCCGCACGGCGCAGTGCATCCTGACCATGAACCACGAGGACGGATCGCCTTTCTTCGGCGATCCCCGCAACGCGCTGTCCCGCATCACCGACCGGCTCGCCGCCAACGGCCTTGCCGCCTGCGCCGCCTTCGAGCTGGAATTCTTCCTGCTCGATCCGGAATCCGACACCGACGACGAGGGCGTCATCTGGCCGATCAACGTCACCGACCTCGGCCCCGACCGCCAGCACATGTACGCGCTGTCCGAACTGTCCGAGCTGGAGGGCCTGTTCAGCGACATCCGCGAGGCCGCCAAGGCGCAGGCGATCCCGATCGACACCATGGTGTCGGAGGCCGCGCCCGGCCAGTTCGAGATCAACCTGAAGCATCGCGACGACATCCTGGCCGCCGCCGACGACGCGGTGATGCTGAAACGGCTGGTCGGCGAGACCGCGCGCCAGCACGGCCTGCGCGCCTCCTTCATGGCCAAGCCTTTCAACGAATGGCCCGGCAACGGGATGCACATCCATGTCAGCCTTGTCGACGGCCGCGGCCGGAACTTCTTCGCCGACCGCAAGGCGGGCGAGACGCGGCGCGGCCAGGCCATCGCAGGCCTGCTCAAGACCATGCGCGAGGCGGCGATCTTCTTCGTGCCGACCTTCAACGGCTTCCGCCGCCTGCAGCCGGGTTCCTACGCGCCCACCCGCGTCGCCTGGGGCCGCAACAACCGTTCGGTGGCGCTGCGCATCCCGCCCTCCGACGCCGCCGCCAGCCGTATCGAGCACCGCATCGCCGGCGCCGACGCCAACCCCTATCTCGTCGCCGCCGCCGTGCTCGCCGGCATGATGGAAGGCCTGGACGACGCCAGGGATCCGCCGGCGGCCGTCGACGGCAACGCCTACGACCGCAAGCGGCTGAAGCGGCTCCCCGACAACATGTACGACGCCATCGAACTGTTCGAGGAATCCGACTTCATCGCCCGCCATTTCGGCGAGCGCTACCGGCATCTCTACGCCGAGACCAAGAAGGCGGAATGCGAGACGTTCCTGGCCGAGATCACCGCGCTGGAGCGGGAGACCTATCTGTAACCCTCGGTAACTCTGTAACATTCCTTGACTTGCGGCCGCGCACTGCGACGGCCTATAGGGGCTGTGGGGGATTTGCAGACAGTCAAGGGTGAGTTCCATGCATAGGTCCCTGATATCCGCAGTCCTGCTGGCTGCGAGCGCGTCGCTGTCGCAGGCGGCCGATCTTCCCGCCGCCCCGCCCGTCTACGAAGCGCCCGCCGCGCCGCCGGTCGTCTATGACTGGACGGGCCTCTATGCCGGGCTGCACGGCGGCTACGGCTTCGGAACCACCGACCTTTCGGTGACCGACGGCGGCGGCTTCTCCACCGACTACGACATCCACGGATGGCTCGGCGGAGCGCAGATCGGCTACAATTACCAGTTCGGGCCGTCCTGGCTGCTCGGTGTCGAGGCCGACATCGCGCTGACCGGCATCGAAGGCGATTATTCCGACACGGCGACCTTCAACGAACGCGCCACCACCGAGATCGACTGGCTCGGCACGGTCCGCGCCCGCGCCGGCTGGGTCAATGGCCGCTTCATGCCGTTCATCACCGGCGGCGTCGCCTTCGCCGGCGTCGACCACCGCATCGGCCCGACCGGCCTGACCGGACCGGTCTCCACATCCGACACGCTGTTCGGCTGGACGGCGGGCGGCGGCCTGGAAGCGCTGATCGATTCCTCGTGGAGCGCCCGGCTCGATTATCTCTACGTCGACCTTGAAGACGTCGATTTCACCACCGCCGGCGGCACGGGCACGTTCGACGACAATGTCCATCTCTTCCGGCTCGGAGTGAACTACCAGTTCTGAGGCCGTTTTCGCTACGGAATCCGCCGCCTGCCGGCGCAACGCTGATTTCCATGAAGCACACGCTTTCGTCAGCGCGCACGTTCGCATGGAACCGGATCCGGGGCCGGACGTTATCCGTGCGAGGGCGCGAAACGAATTATTGAGGTGAGTTATGACGAAGCTGATGAAAGGCCTTTGCGCCACCATTGCCGCCTGTTCGGTGGCAGCGGGCACCATCGGTACAGCGAGCGCCGCATCGACGCGGATCCCGGGAATCTCGGTTTCCGATTCGGTGGTCGAGCAGGTTCACTATACCGGCAAAAAGCGTTTCAAGCGGCGCAACGGTCGTGTCTACTGGAACGGCCATCGCGGCTATCGCGAACGTCGCCGCGGCTACCGCTATTACAACGGATACTGGTTTCCGGCCGCCGCCTTCCTGGGCGGCGTGATCATCGGCAACGCGATCAATCAGCCGCGTCCGATCTATCGACACGGCGATTGGTACCGGCTACATGTCGAGTGGTGCGACGACCGTTATCGCTCGTACCGGGTTTCGGACGATACGTTCCAGCCCTATCACGGCCCGCGTCGCCGGTGTAACTCGCCGTACGACCGGTACTGATCGGCGATCAAACTTCCAGAGGAACGAGGGCGTCCGGGCCATTCGACATCCGGGCGCCTAATCTTCGCCGCCGGTCCCCGACCAGCACACGAATGTCCGAACCGGGGAACGCCAAAACGTCAATAAGCCGTTGGACCGGCGACACGGTCCGTGCCATAGACGGCCGGGTACAATGTCAACCGGGCGACCGCCCGATCGCTCCGCCTTCCGTTCATGGCAATTTCCGACAGCGCTGCAACTCCCGTCCGCAAGAACGCAGTCCTGTTCGTCTTCGTGACGGTGCTGCTCGACGCAATCGGCATCGGCATCATCATCCCGGTCATGCCCGACCTGCTGACGGAACTGAGTGACCTGCCACTCAGCGACGCCGCCTACTGGGGCGGCTATCTCGCCTTCACCTATGCCCTGATGCAGTTTCTCTGCAGCCCGACCGTCGGCAACCTTTCCGACCGTTTCGGCCGCAGGCCGGTGCTGCTGGCCTCTCTAGCTGCGCTCTGCATCGATTATGTCGTCATGGGCCTCGCGCAAACGCTCTGGCTGCTGTTCCTCACCCGCATTGTCGCCGGCATCGCCGGCTCGACCTATTCCACCGCGAACGCCTACGTGGCCGACGTCACGCCGGCCGAAAAGAGAGCGCAGAATTTCGGGCTGATGGGTGCCGGCTTCGGCCTGGGTTTCGTTTTCGGGCCGGTGATCGGCGGCCTTGCCGGCGAATACGGCACCCGCATTCCGTTCTTCGCCGCCGCCGCGCTTGCCGGCCTCAACGTCGCCTACGGCCTCTTCGTGCTGCCGGAATCTCTGAAGCCTGAGAAACGCCGGGGCTTTTCATGGGCGCGCGCCAATCCGCTCGGCGTCGCGCGCCGCATCGCCGCCGTACCGATGCTCGCCTGGTTCTTCGTCGCCGTGTTCCTGTTCGATCTCGCCCATTTCGTATACCCGGCGGTGTGGAGCTTCTACACCAAGGAGGCTTTCGCATGGTCGAGCGCCGAGATCGGCCTGTCGCTGGCCGTCGTCGGTATCGGTTTCGCCATCGTCCAGGGCTGGCTGATCCGCAGGATCCTGCCGGCCTTGGGCGAGACGCGCACGGCGATCGCCGGTTTCGCCATCAACGCCGTCGGCATGGCCCTCATCGCCTTCGCCTCCGCCGGGTGGATGATCTACGCGCTGATGCCGCTGACCGCACTCGGCGCCATCGTCCCACCGGCGCTCACCGGCACGATGTCGAACCGGATCCCCGACGACGCGCAGGGCGAGCTGCAGGGCGCCATGAGCAGCATTGCCGGCATCACCATGATCATAACGCCGCTGGTGATGACGCAGCTCTTCGGCCAGTTCACGGCCCGCGACGGCCTGCCCTATTTTCCCGGCGCGCCGTTCCTCGCCGCCGCACTGCTGATGGCCGCCGCCATTCCGCCCTTCGTTCTCGGCCTCAGGACGCCGCGGAAAGCTTGACCCGGATCAAGGTCGCCCCCGCGTGCGCAGCTAGTCTTTGCCGCGAAACCGGAAAAGCAGGGGAAAGACCATGTTCAAGACCATCCTGGTACCCGTCGACATCTCCCAGCTCGACGCCGCAATTCAGGCGCTTTCGCTGGCCAAGGACGTGGCGAAGGCCCGCGGCGGCAAGATCGTGCTGCTGAACGTCGTCGAGGAAGTGCCGAACTATATCGCCGCGGAGATACCGGCCGAAATTCTTTCCAACTCCATCGAGCGGGCGGAGATTGAACTGGTCGCTTTCGCCGAGCGCGAGGGCATGGCCGGCGAGGCCGAGATCGTCGTCCGACGCGGCCATGCCGCGCGCGACATCCTGGCCTTCGCCTCCGAGCGCAAGGCGGACATGATCGTCATGGCCTCGCACGACCCGGGCATTGTCGATTATTTCCTCGGATCGGTCGCCGGCCACGTGGTGCGCCATGCCCACTGCTCGGTGCTGGTGGTGCGCAACCCCGCCTGAACCATCCCGGATCACCGCAGGGGCTGGCCGGCAGGCTTGAAATGGGCCGCTGGACATCGGATGACGCCGGATGACCGCCGCCCGGCCGGGCGGAAGCATGGAGGCCCCGTCCGATGATCAGCCATATCGACCATCTCGTGCTCACCGTCGCCGATATCGAGGCCTCGGTGACGTTCTACAGGCGCGTGCTCAAGCTGCGCGACGAAACCTTCGCCGGCGGCCGCCGGTCGGTCAATTTCGGCGACCAGAAGATCAACCTCCAGACACTCGGGATGGAAAAGCGGAACCATGCGGCGACCGGCTCCGGCGATCTCTGCCTGGTCACCACCTGGCCGCTCGGCGACGTCATCGCGCATCTTGAGGCCGAGAATGTCGATATCCTCGAAGGGCCGGTTGCCAAGACCGGCGGCCGGGGGCCGATGATGTCGGTCTATTTCAACGATCCCGACGGCAACCTGATCGAGATCAGTTCCTACGACGAACCGCAGCCCGGCAAGTCAACCTGACCGGTCCGCCTGACCGTCGAGCCACTTGCCGAGCGACAGGTTCTGCTGGTTTGTATAACCAAGCGATTCGTAGAACTTCACGACCGCGTCGTTCGACTGGCGGACGAGCAGGTTGAGTTTCCACACGCCCTGGCCGCGCAGCCAGTCTTCCGCCACCTGCATGATCGCGCGCCCGTAGCCCTTGCCGCGCGCGGCCGGGTCGACTCCGACATAGTAGACAGCGCCGCGGTGCCCGTCATGGCCGACGAGCAGGGCGGCGACGATCCGGCCGTCCTCCGTCCCGACGAGCCCCGCCGACGACGGTCCGGCCAGCGCGAAGCGGATGTCCTGCTCCGGGTCGTTCCACGGCCGGGTCAGGCCGCAGGCGTCCCACAGAGCCCTCACCGCAGCGATGTCGGCCGCAGTCATCTCCCTTGTATCCATAAGCTTCCGCCCGGGTTGGAACCGATGTCGCCACGCATCGTTAGAATCCCATTGCCGGGCACACAAGGGAATGATCGCATGTCCAAGTATCTCAGATTTGCGGCTATGATCGCGACATCCACTGCGGTCATGTTCGCGCTCACCTACCTGAATTCGTACGCGGCCGACCACGTCTTCTGGAGCGAGACGCGCGCCTATATGGCGCTGGTCATGGGATCCGCCATGGCCGTAGTCATGCTGCTCTACATGCTGCACATGTGCGACAACGCCCGGGCCAACATCGCCATCGTGGCCGGCAGCGCGATCCTGTTCGCCACCGCGCTCTACCTCGTACGCAGCCAGGAGACCGTACAGGACGTCGCCTGGATGAAGGCGATGATCCCGCATCATTCGATCGCTATCCTGACCAGCGAGCGGGCCGAGATCTCCGACCCGCGCGTCCGCAAGCTCGCCGACGAGATCATCGAGGCCCAACGCCGCGAAATCGCCGAAATGAAGGCGCTGATCGCCGACCTGGAAGACGGGCAGCCGCAATCGAAGGCCGCACAGGCCGGCGGCTGAAGGCCGACGGCTTGACCCGGCCGGCCGCAGCCGTAAAGTCGGCGTATCCCAGCGGGGCGCCGACCGACATGACTCAGCATATCGGCATTGTCGCCTGTTCAGCCGAAGGGGCGTCGCTCTGCTATCGCACGATCTGCAGGGAGGGCCCCGACCTGCTCGGTGCGCATGCCCATCCGGAAATTTCGATGCATACGCCGTCCCTGGCGGAATATGTCGCCTGCCTCGAGCGTGGCGACATTGCCGGCGTCGGCGACCTGATGCTGGACTCGGCCCGCAAGCTGGAAAGATGCGGCGCCGACTTCCTCATCTGCCCCGACAACACCATCCACCAGGCATTCTCCCGTGTCGCGCCGCGCTCGCCGCTGCCGTGGCTGCACATTGCGGACGTCGTCGCCGCCGAAGCCGCCGACCGCGGATACAGTCGCCTCGCGCTGACAGGCACACAATGGCTCGTCGGCAGCGACGTCTATCCGGAAAAATTCGCCGAACACGGGCTGGACTACCTGCGCCCGGACAGTGACGAGCGGCGGGAGATCGACCGCATCATCATGGACGAACTGGTTGGCGGCATTTTCCGATCGGAATCCACCGCCTATCTCCAGCAGGTCATCGAACGGATGAAGCAGTC
>DATHRP010000636.1:0-2488 GCA_035465195.1 Afifellaceae bacterium
TGGCTTTCGCCGCCGATATGGCCACGGGCACCGTCAAGTCCTTCGACCTGACGACGCACGGCCTGACCCTCGACAACGGCACGGTCTACACGCTGCCGGCGAACTTCAGGGATCCCGGCCTGATGGTCGGCGAAAAGGTCAACATCTCGTGGGAGATGAAGAACGGCAAGCACATGGCCGACGGCGTCACGATCCAGAAATCGCGGCCGAGTCTGTGGCGCGGGTGAGTGCGCAATCTGTCCACTCTTTGCAGGCGACGCAGGGTCGCCATCTCTGTCCTTTTCGGAACCCCTTTAATGACATTCCGCATACCGTTCGTGCCCGATCTCCCCAAGCCGAGGAGTATTCCGGTTCGGGTGATGAACCTCGCCGCATTGGGCGGCATCCTGATCGTCACCCTGTTCTTCGATTCCGAACTGCTGATCGCTGCGGCGGCAATGGTTTGGTCGCTGGCCAGCCTGTTGAACCTACCGCCCGCGGTTACCATTGCTTTCGCTGCCTTGGTGGCCATACCCACGCTCTGGGCGTGTGTTGCCGTCGCCATATTGGTCTATGACAGGGAAACCGACCCAGGAAGGGAACTGTCCTAGGTCGGCGCAGCGAAAGCAGCGGCTTCGGCTGTGACCTGTTCGACCGGATCCGGCAGGCCGGCGACACGGCCTCGGCGAGGCGTCACTCAGTCTGTACAACCTGCCGCCACGAACGCACTGACCTTGGTGACCACAGGCGCGGCGCCGATGATGCGCCGGTGGCCGAGCCCGTCTGCCCAGTGCAGGCGGACGTGGTCGCCCGCGGCGGCGTAGGTTTCCGCGGCTTGGCAGTCGACCTCCTTGTCGTCGCGCGCGTGCACGATCAGCGTCGGCACGCCGACCTCGGCCAGTTGCGAGACGCCGTCGAAGCGGCAGAGCGGCCGGCCGGTGATGCGCTTGACCTCGTCTTCGAAGGCGCGCCGCGCCGGGCCGGAAATGCCGAGCCATCCGGCAACGGTGGCGAACAGGCCGGGGATCGAGGCCGGCGAGGCGATCAGCGCCATGCGCTCCGGCCGGTTTGCCGGAATGCCCTGGATGGAGCCCTGGGCGGCGTTGAGCACGACCACGCCGCCGAACGAATGGCCGATCATGGCCGAGAACGGCCCGTAGTGCCGCCACGCCGCGTCGATGGCGGTGACGCCGAGACGGATGTTCAGCTTGCGGCCCGACGAACGGCCATGGCCGGGCAGGTCGATGGCGACGACATCGCGGCCGCCTTGCCGGATAGTCTCGATGACAGCCATCATGTGTTCGCTGCGCGAGGCCCAGCCGTGCACGACCAGCACGGGACCGGCGTCAGCCGGCCGGCCCGGGCCGTCCGCCGCGGCGGCGAACCGGTAGGCGGCGATCGTGCCGCCCGGCACGTCCAGGTCGGTTCGTTCGGCCTCCGCCAGCCGCCGTCCGGCGGTGGCCAGCAGGGCGCGTGCCTTCTGGCCGCGCGGTTTGCGCGGCGGCGTGCGGCAGAACAGCCAGAAAGCCGACCTGCCGGCCAGTTCCGGCGACAATCCGCTGAGGACGGACAGTCCGGTGCGGGTGACCTGAAGCGCGATCGATGACATAATCCTGCTCCTGAATGTTCAAGGTTGAATAGTTCAACGATGGACAATATTGTACAAGCATGAACAAAAATCAAGCCCCCGATCAAAAATTGCCGTGGGATAATCCGCGCTTCCGCAACTGGGTCGCCGTCGCCCGCGCCTGCAACGCCATGCAAACCGTGATGTCGCGGGCGCTGCAGCCGCTCGACCTGAAGACGCCGCACCTCGATATCCTGGTGAACCTCTACCGCTTCGAGGGACTGACCCAGCAGGACCTGGCCCGCAAGATGCTGGTCGGCCGCTCCAACATGTCGATGCTGCTGCCGCAGATGGAAAAGCGCGGCCTGGTCGAGCGACGCAGCGACGAGAAGGACAAGCGCGTGCTGCGGCTCAGCCTGACCCCCGAGGGCCTGGCCCTGGCCGAAAAGGCGATCGCCATCCAGATGCAGGTGATCGACCGCGCCATGCAGGTTTCGACCGCCGAGGAATGCGACATGGTCGGCGGTCTGATGAACCGGATGCTGGCGTCGCTCAAGGACGATCTGGACTAGGCGGCCCTTTTCCGCCTGAGGGCGGAGGGCGGACGTCCGTAGACCTTCAGGAACGCGTCGTTGAACCGGCGGATGCTGCGGAAGCCGGCGCCGACCGGCGCATGGTCGCCGCCGCCACCTACGCGGTGCAGGCGGCCGGCTGCATGGCGTTCGTCGCCGCCGGCGGCGTGTCGGTGCCGCTCATGATGGCCGGCGTGGTGCTGTTCGTCCTCGGCAATGTCACCTCGCTGCCGCCGCTGATCGCTCAGAGCGAATTCGCGCCGGCCGACGTGCCGGCCTTCTTCATCGTCGCCGCACTGATCCAGCTTGTCGCCGCCGCCGCCTATCTGGCCGGCCGGACGCGCGCCTGAACGGTCAAGCCTCGCCGTTT
>DATHRP010000637.1:0-7678 GCA_035465195.1 Afifellaceae bacterium
GGCAGCCTGATCTTTCCCAGGTCGATATAGTCGAAGTCGCGCAGCGATATGCCGTCGAGGACGAGCAGGTCGTTGGCGAGGCCGATTTCGTCGCGCAGGATGCCGCCGAGGGTGAGCGCGATGTCGCCGTCGATGACCGCATAGAGCGGATGCCCGGCATCCAGTCGGGGCTTCATCGCCTCGGCGATTCCGTCGGCCAGGGCGCGAATGCGGGCGTAGTCGGGCGGCATTTTGAACTCGAAGGCAAGCATCGACTCGTCGCTTTCGATACCGAGGTCGAAGGCCTCGAAATGTGCGCGGATACTGTCCGCAATCGACCGGGCGTCCGGATCGGTGGCAAGGTCGATGTCGGGCTTGAGCACCTGCATGTTCCGGCGCGGCAGCACCTTGCCCGGGGCAGTTATCGTGCTGGTCTGGCCGCTGAGCTGGGCTGAATATTCCGAGGCCCCAAGTGCGGTCGCCCGGATGCAAGCGGCAGATTCCATCAACGGCGCGCCAAGCCGGCCGGCGAGGGCACGCTCGCGCAACAGTCGGCCGATATGAATTCCGAGATCGCCGAAATCGCGGTTCTCCCGGCCGGAGACATATTCGCCGACACCGCCGGAGAACATGATGCCCGACAGGCCGTCGAAATCCTCCGGAACGTCGGTCAGGAACAATTCGCGCACCGCGTCCGGCATGGGGTTCTGCGTGAGGACGGCGGTGAGAAGGTCGGCCATATGCCCGGCAATCTTCTCCATGGACGCGGGCGGACAGGATACGCCCATGTCGAGGTCGAGGCCGGCGTTCCTCGCATGATGCCGGCCGGCCGGCTCGATGCGGACCACCCTGGCGTCTTCCACCGCGATCAGCCGGCCGCCGATGTGAAGCGCGGCGGTCCAGACGATCTGGCCGCTGTCAGCCAGCGCGAGCTTCGTGGTGCCGCCGCCGATGTCGATATTGAGGATGCGGGTCTGGCTGTCATGGCTCGCCTTCGCAGCGCCGGATCCGTAGGCGGCGAGCATCGCCTCCATGTGATTGCCGGCCGAGGCGGTGACGAAATCACCGCCCTTTTCAGCGATGATTTCCGCGATCGTCCCGGCATTTTCGCGGCGTAGCGCTTCTCCCGTCAGGATCACGACGCCGGTGTCGATGTCGTCGGGACGGACCCTTGCCTCGGCATAGGCCGCGTCGATGATCCGGCCCAGCGCCTCGCCGTCGATCAGGTGCTCGTCGGCATAGGGGGTTAAGCTGACCGGGGATTCGTATGCCGTCTTGCGGTCGACGATGACATACCGGGACGCATGGCTCTCGGCGAGACGCTTCAGATGGATCGTCGAAAAGATCACCTGCGTTCCGGCAGAGCCGATATCAATACCTACCGAGGTCAGTGCGACATTGTCGCGCCGCCAAATCGGATTGTCCTCCAGCGGCCCGGGATCGATATCGTCATGATCGTGATCCGCATCGCCGTCATGGTCGTGCGCAAAGAAGTCGCCGAACATGTGATCGTCGATGGTATGGCGCCCGGGTTTCTTGCCGTCAGGCATGGGGTGTTCCTCTATGTGGACCGCCGGTCCATTGACGGAGACCCTAGCGCTAGCGTATCGTTCGCGCAACGGAAAAGCCCGTGAAATCCCGGGCGCCGATGAGCCACGGACCTTTACATGAACAAGCATGCATTCGTCTCGGAACAGCTGGCGCAGAAGTTCCGCCGGGAAAAGGAGACGCCCTATACGCGGTTCATCGCCGCAGAGGGCCTGGACATCATCAACGGCAACTACGTGCCGGATCTCCAAACGGTGGAACTCAAACCGTGGGCGCGGCGCGGCGGCAATGCCGTATTCATGAATCATGACGCGTCTCGGACCTCGAATGACTGCTATGTCATGGAGATCGCGCCGGGCGGCAAGCTCGAGCCGCACCGTCAGCTTTTCGAGGAAACGGTGCTGATCCTGTCCGGTCGCGGATCGACCTTGGTCTGGGACGACAAGGGCAACAAGGTAAGCTTCGAATGGGGACCGGGCTCGATCTTCGGCATTCCGCTCAACGCCCACCATCAGCACTTCAACGGATCCGGGTCGGAGCCGGCGCGCTATGTTGCGGTCACCAACATGCCGCCGATCATGAACGTCTTCGAGGATCCCGAGTTCCTCTTCCACACCAGCTACGATTTCGAGGGGCGCTTCAGCGGCGAGCCGGATTATTTCGCCGACCAGGGCGAGCAGGACGGCCTGCTGATGGAGACCAACTTCGTTGCTGATGCGATCAACCTTCCGCTGATCGAGGCGGGCGAGCGTGGCGCCGGCGGCGGTCATATCCGTTTCCAGCTCGCCAAATGTTCGATGAACAGCCATATCAGCCAGTTTCCTGTCGGCACCTACAAGAAGTGCCACAGGCACGGTCCGGGCGCTCATGTGATCATCCTGTCCGGCGAGGGCTACAGCCTGATGTGGCCGGAGGGGGAGGAACCGACGCGCTACGACTGGAAGCCCGGTTCGATGATCGTGCCGCCGAACATGTGGTACCACCAGCACTTCAACACCGGCGCGACGCCGGCGCGCTATCTCGCCTTCAAGTATGAAGGTGTTGCAATCCGCAACGCCCAGGGTGTCCCGAAGGCGTGGATTTCGCAGCGCATCGGAGGTGACCAGATCGACTATGCCGACGAAAGCGATCTGGTGCGAACCATGTTCACACAAGCGCTCGCCGAAAACGGACTGGAGCCGCAGATGGATGCCGCCTACGAGGCTGAACTAGCGGATCTGCCCGAGAAAGCCTGAGGGCGGACACGCAGAGAAAGGGAGCACGAGTCATGCTTCGCAAGGAAATCAACGAGCTTCTGACGCAGACGGATGCCGGGACGCCGATGGGAACCATGTTCCGGCATTACTGGATTCCGGCGCTGCTCGCCCGCGAACTGCCGGAAAACGACTGTCCTCCGGTGCGCGTCAAGCTGCTCGGCGAACGGCTGATCGCGTTCCGCGACACCGACGGCCGCTACGGCCTGATGGACGAATTCTGTGCCCACCGCGGCGTTTCGCTCTGGTTCGGCCGCAATGAGGAGGGCGGTCTGCGCTGTCCCTATCACGGCTGGAAATACGATCACACGGGCCAGTGCATCGACGTGCCGTCGGAGCCTGAAGAGTCCGGCTTCTGCGCCAAGATTAAGCTGCGCGCATATCCGATGATCAAGATCGGCGATGTCCTGTGGACCTATATGGGCGAGGCGGAGAACAGGCCGCCTGAACCGACCTGGGAATTTGCGACAGTTCCTGCCGAACAGACCTACACGTCAAAACGCTGGCAGGAGTGCAACTGGCTGCAGGCGATGGAGGGCGGTATCGATTCCAGCCATGTCTCATGGCTGCATTCGGGAAGCCTGAAATCGGATCCGCTGTTCAAGGGCGCCAAGGGCAACCAGTATAACCAGGCGGACAAGAAGCCGGTATTCGAGGTGGTGGAATCCGATGGCGGTCTTTACATCGGCGCTCGCCGCATGGCGGAGGAAGGCCATTATTACTGGCGCATCACGCCGTGGGTGATGCCGTCGTTCACGATGGTGCCGCCGCGCGGCGACCATCCGGTGCACGGGCATTTCTGGATTCCGATCGACGATGTGAACTGCTGGGCCTGGAGCTTCGACTACCATCCCACGCGGGCACTCTCCGAGGAGGAGCGGCAGGCGATGATCGACGGCCACGGCGTTCACAACGAATACGTGCCCGGCACGTTCCGGCCGCTGCAGAACAAGGACAATGACTACATGATGGACCGGGAGGCGCAGCGGCGTGGCGACTATTATTCCGGCATTAAGGGTATCGCCATGCAGGACGCCAGCTTGCAGGAGAGCATGGGACCGATCGTCGACAGGACCAAGGAGAATCTGGTGTCGACCGACAACGGTATCATCATGGCCCGCCACCGGCTGAGGAAGGCCGCCACGGCTCTGGCGGACAAGGGCGTGATGCCGCCCGGCCGCGATCCGGTACACCAGCAGGTTCGGTCCGCGGCCAGAGTGCTGCCGCCCGATCAGCCTTTCAAGGACGCGATGAAGGACGATCTCAGGGTGCGCAAGGGCGTGAAGCAGACATCGGTATAGTCGATGAGTATCCGAGACCTGTTCTTCGATCCCAACCACCCGACGCTGCTCGGCAGTTGCGCGCGCGCCGCCACGGCGGAGGAGGCGCGTTTCCGCGTCGCCTATCCGAACTCCGGAAAGCGTGTATCGCGCATTTTCGCGCTCGATCCGGTCGCGGCAGAGACGATGTACCGTATTACCGAAGAACCGTGGAACGGCGCGCACTTCCTGACCCTGGTCGCGCGCGAGCCGATCGACCCTGACAGCACTTCGGCGGCCGAACTGCCGCTCAGCCATCCCGACGGATCGCCGGCCAGGCTCGACGACGAGCTCGACGGCGCCGACGTGGTGGTGCTTCTTGCCGCCGACGGCAAGAGCGAAGGCGCGGCCGAGGTGATCGCCCGGGAATGCTTCAATCGCAAGATCATGTGCGCCGGCCTCGCGCTCGGTTCCGGACAGTCCGACGCCACCGTCGATAGGGCGGTGAATTCCATGCGGCGCTTCGCCCGCGTGCTCGTCGTCGCTAAGGATGATGATTACGTCCCGGCGATGCTGACGGCCCTGCGCGCATGAGCGGTCGTGTCCTTGCGTCTGCCGCCGGACTGCTGGCGGCTCTCGTGCTCCTGGTGTTGACGGCGGCTCCCGACACCGTGTCGGCCGATCTTTGGAAATTCCTGTCACTCGGGTTCGTACTGGGCATGGCCCACGCGCTCGATGCAGACCATCTCGCCGCGGTCGCTGCCATGGTCGACCGGCGTGACGGACCGCGACTGCTGATCCTGCGCGGCGCGGCCTGGGGCCTGGGTCACACGGCTTCGCTGTTCGTCATCGGCACATCCGTCGTTCTGCTCGGGCTTTCGATATCGGGTGGTCTGGAGGCCGCGCTGGAACTCGCCGTTGGCCTGATGATCGTCGCGCTGGGTGTGCGGGTTCTCGTCAGGCTCAGGCGCGAACGGATCCATATCCATTTCCACGAACATGACGGCAGCCGGCATATCCATGCGCACAGCCATGCCGGTGAGACAGACAGACACGATCTTTCGCGCCATGATCATGCGCATGGCAGCGCGAGGGGCCAGTTGGTGACTTTCGGCGTCGGTCTGCTGCACGGCGCGGCCGGGTCCGCCGGGCTGCTTGTCCTGACCGTGGCGGCGACGGACAGCCTGCTCGAGGCCGTGCTCTATTTCGCGACCTTCGGCATCGGTTCGCTTGCGGGAATGGCGGCGCTGACCGGCATGGCGAGCCTTCCACTTGCGATGATCCAGCGGGGCGCCGGATGGATGAAGACGGCGACGGCGCTGTCCGTCGGCGGGTTTGCGATCTGGATCGGCGGTTCGCTCGCGGTCCACAGTCTTGCCGGTCTTCGGGCAGCCGGCCTGTGACCATCCGTTGCGGACCGTCCTGCGAAATGTCCTGAAAGGAACAGACGATGTGCGGTGAGATCGATGAACAGGCGATGGTCGGACAGGACCTTCTCGAACAGGCGAGGGTCATGGCGGGCATGCTCGGTGTCAAGGTCGGGGTGGCGCCAACGGATCATGGGCCGGCAGGACTGGCCGATGCATCAGGACGGGCCGCCTACATGGACAAAGTGTTCAACACCGGCCTCGCGTCGGCGCTTGCCGACATGAACTCTGCGGCGGAAGACGAGGTCGTGGACGTTGTCGCGTCGCGGGCGATCGCGCTGGCGCGGCTGACCGGATTCATGGCGGGGCAGCTTCCACCGGAGGCCGATCTCTTTCGCGCCGTCATCGAGGCCGTGACAGCCGGCCATGCGGAGCCTGCCAGACTGGTCGAAGCCTATCGGAAAAAGCACGACCATCATCACGGTTCGGATCACGACCATCATCATCACGATCATTGAGTAGACGGAGCCTGTACTTGCCGCTGCGCGAACCATTCAGCGATCCAGCCTGGCGTCGGAAAGTTCTTGGTGATGCCTTCGGGCGCGGGTTCTGGGGCTTCTTCGCCCTTGCCGTCCTGATGGGAGCGATCTGCTACGCCCTGCGCGGAATGGAGGTGACACGGGACATTCTCCTGAATGACCTCGTCCAGCTAACGAAGCTGTTCCCGCGGGTCTGCGTTGCACTGTCGATTGCCGCCCTGATCTGGTATCTGCTTCCGCGCGACCGGGTGTCCGAACTGGTCGGCAGCGAGTCGGGATTGATGGGACTGGTCATCGCCGCGGCAGCCGGGATGGTCACGCCCGGCGGCCCGTCCTCGGCATATGCGCTGCTGGCCGTGCTGGCCCTGTCCGGTGCCGACCGGGGCGCGCTGATTGCCTATATCACGGCCTGGGCCACGCTCGGTCTGCAACGGATCCTGATCTGGGATGTGCCGTTCCTCGGTGCCGAATTCGCCTTCCTTAGAATTCTTGTCAGCCTGCCCCTGCCCATCATTGCCGGGCTGATCGCAAGACAGTTGCCGATAGAGCTCAGGGTCCGCGGTGCCGAAGCATCCGGGGAGAGGACGTTATGAGCATAGGACTCCTCGTTCTTGTCCTGCTGCTCGCCGTTCTCCTGGTGCTGGCCTGGCGATGGAAACTGGACTTCGGACCGATCGTGGCCCGCTTCATCGAGCAATTCGCCATTCTGGTGCCGCGAATGCTGTGCGCGCTCGTCGCGGCGGGCTTTATCGCCGAACTGATACCCAAGCAGACCGTGTCGAATTATCTCGGCGATGACGCCGGCCTTATGGCGCTGCCGGTGGCCGCATTTATGGGGCTGTTGATACCTGCGGGTCCGGTAATCGCGTTTTCGATTGCTGCTGTGTTCGCGAGGTCGGGCGCATCGACCGCGGCGCTCGTGACTTTCATCACCGCCTGGAGCCTGTTCGCCGCGCACCGGATCCTGATCTACGAGGTGCCGCTTCTCGGCCCGTCGTTTCTCAGGTTTCGGGCTCTTTCCGTCGTTTCCATGCCCTTCGTCGCGGGCACGCTGGCCTATATCGTGGGGCTCGTGACAGG
Organism: Afifellaceae bacterium; assembly: GCA_035465195.1. Classification (GTDB taxonomy): domain Bacteria; phylum Pseudomonadota; class Alphaproteobacteria; order Rhizobiales; family Afifellaceae; genus CAMYKZ01. Next base: position 7,026 of record DATHRP010000637.1, read on the forward strand.
CTTCGGAGAGGCGATCCCCATTCATTGACGAGCCTGTTTCGGGAGAGATCGATGCCGGAGCACATTGCGAAGGAATACCAGAAGTACCAGTCCGACGTGATCGTCGACCTGCTCCAGCACTACGGGTTCGAATATATCGCTATCAACCCTGGCGCCAGCTTTCGCGGCCTGCACGACAGCCTGATCAATTACGGTGGCAACAATCCGAAAATGCTGGTGTGTCAGCCCGAGGAGACCGCGGTCCAGATCGCGCACGGTTTCGCCCGTGCAACCGGCAAGCCGATGGCCTGCATCCTGCACGACCTTGTCGGCCTGCTGCACGGGCAGATGGCGGTCTATTACGCCTTCACCGACCGCGCGCCGGTGTTCATCCTCGGCGCCACCGGCCCGATGGACGAGAGCAAGCGCCGCCCGCGCAGCGACTGGCACCACACCGCGCCGAGCCATGGCGACGCGCTGCGCAACTTCACCAAGTTCGACTACCAGCCGCATAGCATCGAGGGCGTGCCCGACAGCTTCATGCGCGCCTATTCGGCGATGGTCACCGAACCGGCCGGGCCGGTCTATCTCTGCTACGACGCGATGTTGCAGGAAACCCCGCTGACGGCCGAGATCCGGATGCCCGGGCCCGAGATCGAGAAGGCGCCGGCGCC
>DATHRP010000638.1:0-3277 GCA_035465195.1 Afifellaceae bacterium
CAATACCTGCGCGGTCACCGCCGAGGCGGTGCGCCAGGCGCGCCAGGCGATCCGCAAGGCCCGCCGCGACAATCCCGGCCGTACCATCATCGTCACCGGCTGCGCCGCACAGACGGAACCGGAGACCTTCGCCGCCATGGAGGAGGTCGACCTCGTGCTCGGCAACGAGGAGAAGCTCACCGCCGATGCCTACCGGCTGCCGGATTTCGGCATCGCCGAATGCGAGAAGGTGCGCGTCAACGACATCATGAGCGTGCGCGAGACAGCGCCGCAGTTCGTCGAGGCGATCGAGGGCCGCACACGCGCCTTCGTCCAGGTGCAGAACGGCTGCGACCATCGCTGCACCTTCTGCATCATTCCCTATGGCCGCGGCAATTCCCGTTCCGTGCCGATGGGCGCCGTTGTCGACCAGATCCGCGCCCTGGTGGAAAACGGCTACCGCGAGGTCGTGCTGACCGGCGTCGATATAACGTCCTACGGTGCCGACCTGCCGGGCGCGCCGCGCCTCGGAGCACTGGTGCGCGCCGTGCTGCGCCATGTCCCGGCGCTCGACCGGCTGCGTTTGTCATCGATCGATTCCATCGAGGCCGACGACGACCTGATGCGCGCCATCGCCGAGGAGGAGCGGCTGATGCCGCACCTGCACCTCTCGCTGCAGTCGGGCGACGACATGATCCTGAAGCGGATGAAGCGGCGCCATCTGCGCGACGACGCGATCCGCTTCTGCACCGAGGCGCGACGGCTGAGGCCCGACATGGTGTTCGGCGCCGACCTGATCGCCGGCTTTCCGACAGAGACCGACGCGATGTTCGAGCAGTCGCTCGCCATCGTCGACGAGTGCGGCCTGGCGCATCTGCACGTCTTCCCGTTCTCGCCGCGCCAGGGCACCCCGGCCGCGCGCATGCCGCAGCTCGACCGGGCGATCGTCAAGGAACGCGCGGCGCGGCTGCGCGAGAAGGGCGAGGCGGCGAGGCTCGAAGCCTACCGCGCCGATGTCGGCCGGACCCGCTCGGTGCTGGTGGAACGGCCCGGCCACGGCCATACCGAGCACTTCGCTCCCGTCGAGATCGCCGCCGAAGACGCCGGCGCCATCGTCGCCGCGGAGATCGTCTCCGCCTCGCCGCGCGGCCTGACCGCCACGCCTGTCCGCGAGGCGGCCTGAGCATGGCGGAAGAGAAGAAAGGCGGCTTCATCAGCCGCCGGGTCGTGACGGATACGCCGGATGGGCAGCCGAAGCCGAAACCGGACGGGGCACGGCCGGAGATTGCCAGTCCGGACGAGATGGCTGCGGGCACACCGTCAGCGGGCGACGCCGAGACGGCGCAGCCGTCAACCGATTATGACGTGAAACCGCTACCGGACCCCGGCCCCGCGGCGGAAACGTCCGGCGGTTGGTTCACCCGCCTGCGCACCGGCCTGTCCAAATCGTCGAGCGCGATCACCTCCGGCATCACCGGCATCTTCACCCAGGCGAAGCTCGACGATACGACGCTGGAGAACCTGGAGGACGTGCTGATCCAGGCCGACCTCGGCGTCGAGACGGCAACGGCCATCACTGGTGCGTTGGCGAAAGACCGCTACGACAAGACGATCACCGACGAGGACGTGCGCAAGGTGCTGGCGAGCGAGGTCGAGAAGGTACTACGGCCGGTCGCCGTGCCGCTTACCGTCGACACCGCCCACAAGCCATTCGTCATCCTGATGGTCGGCGTCAACGGCTCCGGCAAGACGACGACGATCGGCAAGCTCGCCGCCAAGTTCCGCGCCGCAGGCCATTCGGTCATGCTGGCCGCCGGCGACACGTTCCGTGCCGCCGCCATTGAACAGCTCAAAATCTGGGGCGAACGCACCGGCAGCCCGGTGGTCGCCCGCGAGCAGGGCGCGGATGCCGCCGGCCTCGCCTTCGACGCCATGAAGGAGGCGCAGGCCGCCGGAACGGACATCCTGCTGATCGACACCGCCGGACGGCTGCAGAACCGCGCCGAACTGATGGCGGAACTGGAGAAGGTCGTGCGCGTCATCCGCAAGCACGATGCCGGCGCGCCCCATGCGGTGCTGCTCACCCTCGACGCAACGACAGGCCAGAACGCCATGAACCAGGTCGAGGTGTTCCGCGACAAGGCCGGCGTCACCGGCCTGGTGATGACCAAGCTCGACGGCACGGCGCGCGGCGGTATCCTGGTCGCGATCGCCGCCAAATACGGCCTGCCGGTCCATTTCATCGGCGTCGGCGAGAGCGTCGACGATCTGCACGATTTCAAGGCCGGCGATTTTGCCGGCGCAATCGCGGGGCTTGCCGCATGACCGTCTTCGAACGCCCGCCAGGCGATCCCGAACGCAAGGAACTGCAGCCGCTGCTCAAGCTGGCGCTCGAGCTCGGGCCGCTGGGTGTCTTCTTCTTCGCCAATGCGCGGTTCGGGATATTCAACGCCACCGGCGCCTTCATGGTCGCCATCGCCGTCTCGCTTGGCCTGTCCTGGATCCTGACGCGACGACTTGCGGTGATGCCGGTCGTCACCGGTATCGTCGTTCTGGTCTTCGGCACGCTGACGCTGCTGCTGGAAGACGACACGTTCATCAAGCTGAAGCCGACGATCGTCAACACTTTGTTCGGCGTCATTCTGCTCGGCGGTCTCGCCTTCGGGAAATCGCTGCTCGGCTATATCTTCGACAGCGTGTTCAAGCTCGACGAGGAAGGCTGGCGCAAGCTGACGTTCCGCTGGGGACTATTCTTCTTCGTGCTCGCCGTGCTCAACGAGATCGTCTGGCGCAATTTCTCGACCGATTTCTGGGTGTCATTCAAGGTGTTCGGCATCATGCCGATCACGCTGCTGTTCACCATTACGCAGATGCCGCTGATCATGAGCCACTCGCTGGAAGACCCCGCCGGGCGAGACGACAGCAAGGACGCGTCGGACACCAAATCCGCCGACTGACAAAAAAGGGCAGTCCGCATGGACTGCCCTTTCCCTCAAATGGTCCCGTCCCAAGCGGGATGAATTGAACGATCGTGCCTGCGGCGTCAGCGCTTCCAGGCCGCCACGGCCTTGCCCCTGATATGCAGCTTCGGAGCCAGTTCCTCGCTCGGCACCGTCGCACCGAAGCCGACCATGGCGAGCTTCTCTTCCTTCTCGTTATGTTCGTCGAGCTTGATGTCGGGCCACCAGTGCCGCACCAGGTCGGGGCGCACATGGGCAATGGCGTTCATCAGCGCATTCGCGCCGCCTTCCAGGAAAAGTGTCGGCACCCAGACGGTCCGGCTCTTCCAGGTGGCATC
>DATHRP010000639.1:0-5970 GCA_035465195.1 Afifellaceae bacterium
TCGGTGGTGCTGGAGGGCCTGGGCTACGAGCCGGAGGTCGAGATCCTGGCCGTGCCGGTGACCTACGCCAGCATGAAGAACGGCGACATCGACGTCTTCCTCGGCAATTGGATGCCGACCATGGAAGGTGACATCAAGCCGTACCGCGACGATGGATCGGTCGAGACGCTCGGGGCCAATCTGGAAGGTGCGAAATACACGCTCGCAGTCCCGAAATACACGTTCGATGCCGGCCTGAAGAGCTTCGGCGATATCGCCAAGTTCAAGGACAAGCTCGACGGCAAGATCTACGGCATCGAGCCGGGCAACGACGGCAACCGGCTGATCCTCGACATGATTAGCGCCGACCAGTTCGGCCTGAAGGGCTTCGAGCTTGTGGAGTCGTCCGAGCAGGGCATGCTGGCGCAGGTCACCCGTGCCGCCAAGCGCGATGAGGACATCGTATTCCTCGGATGGGAGCCGCATCCGATGAACGCCAATATCGACATGGCCTATCTGTCGGGTGGCGATGACGTTTTCGGACCCGATTACGGTGGCGCCACGGTCTACACCAACGTTCGCAAGGGTTACACCAGTGAATGCCCGAATGTCGGCAAGCTGTTGAACAATCTGAAATTCACCCTGGCGATGGAAAACGAGATCATGGGATCGATCCTCAACGATGGCGAGGATCCCGAAAAGGCGGCCGCTGCGTGGCTGAAAGCCAATCCCGGGGTGCTCGACGGCTGGCTCGACGGTGTCGAGACTTTCGATGGCGGCAATGGTCTGGAAGCGGTCAAGAAAAGCCTGATGTAACTCAATTGAAGGGAGGCGATATCGCCTCCCTTCTCGTTTGCGGGGGGACGGCGTGGACTGGCTGACAGACGAGAAGATCCCTATCGGCAAATGGGCCAGCGGCGTCATCGACTGGCTGACCGATCACGGTGCCGTCTTTTTCGATGGTCTGTCCTTGGTGCTTGAATCCATCATCGATGCAATGCTCTGGGTCCTGCAGACGCCGCCACCGCTTCTGCTCGTTGCTATCCTTGTCGTCCTGTCCTGGTTCCTGCGCAAATCGCGGTCGTTTACGAGTTTCGTTCTGGGTGGTCTGCTGCTGATCATCAACCAGGGCTATTGGGAGGAGACGACGGAGACGCTGGCGCTGGTGATCGCCGCGTCGACGGTCTGCATGGCCGTCGGCGTGCCTGTCGGCATTGCCGCCGCGCACCGACCGCGGCTCTTTGCAGTTCTTCGCCCGATCCTCGACCTGATGCAGACGCTGCCGAGCTTCGTCTACCTGATCCCGGCCATCGTCTTTTTCGGCATCGGCATGGTGCCGGGCCTGATCGCAACGGCGATTTTTGTCGTTCCCGCGCCGATCCGTCTCACCCATCTCGGTGTATCGTCGACGCCCAAGCCGCTGATCGAGGCAGGCGAGGCATTCGGCGCGACCGGGCGGCAGCTCCTGTGGAAAGTGGAACTGCCCTATGCCATGCCGCAGATCATGGCCGGTCTGACCCAGACGATCATGCTGTCGCTTTCCATGGTGGTGATCGCCGCACTTGTCGGTGCGGACGGTCTAGGCGTGCCGGTGGTCCGGGCTCTCAACACGGTCAATATCGCACAGGGCTTCGAGGCCGGCTTCGTCATCGTGCTGGTCGCCATCATCCTCGACCGTTTCCTGCGGCAGAGCGAGACGCAGGATCGCTGATGCAGCCGGCCGGTGAAAAGCTGAGGGCAGTCCGGTTCGAAGATGTCGATATCGTCTTCGGCAAGCAGCCGCAACGCGCCCTGCCGTTGATCGATGCCGGTAAAAGCCGTGACGAGATCGCCGACGAAACCGGTCTGATCACAGGCGTCAAGAAGGCGTCGCTCGACGTCTTCGAAGGCGAGATCGTCGTGCTGATGGGGCTTTCGGGATCAGGCAAGTCGACCTTGCTGCGTGCCGTCAACGGGCTCAACCGCATCACGCGCGGCACGGTCATGGTGCGGACCGCGGACGGCGAGGTCACCGTCAACGATTGCACGCTCGAACGTCTTCGCTCACTCCGGCGGAAGGCGGTCACCATGGTGTTCCAGCAGTTCGCCCTTTTGCCGTGGCGGACGGTCGCCGACAACGTGGCGCTGGGCCTGGAGCTCAGCGGCGTGGCGAAGCCGCAACGTGCCGCCAAGGTTGCCGAACAGCTCGAACTGGTCGGGCTCGGACAGTGGGCCGACAAGCGCGTGCACGAGCTTTCCGGAGGCATGCAGCAACGTGTCGGGCTGGCGCGGGCCTTCGCGACCGAAGCGCCGATCCTGCTGATGGACGAACCCTACTCGGCGCTGGATCCGCTGATCCGCGACCGGCTGCAGGACGAGCTTCTCGATCTCCAGGCCAAGCTCGACCGCACGATCATCTTCGTCAGCCACGATCTTGACGAGGCGATGAAGATCGGCTCCCGCATCGCGATCATGGAGGGCGGAGACATCGTGCAGGTCGGTACGCCGCAGGAGATCGTGCTCGACCCGGCAAGCGACTATGTCCGCGATTTCGTCGCGCACATGAACCCGCTCAACGTGCTCCGCGCCCGTGAAGTCATGACCGAGTTTGCCGCGCTGGCGCAAAGCGGAGGCAGGACGGCCGATCTCGGCAAGGGACTGACTATCGGCCGTTCCGGCGACGCACTGCGCAACGGCACCCCGGTCAGCCATGTGGCGCTGGACAATGCCCAATCGGCCGCGGCCGACACGCTGATCGATGTCGGTCCGGAAACGCCGGTCCGCGAGCTTCTGACGGCGCGGCTCGAGCATGCCGGTCCGTTCATTGTTCGCGACGGAGAACAGGTGATCGGGGCCGTGTATGACGAGGATCTGTTCCGCCGCCTCGTCGGTGTCGACGCGGCGCGCTGAACGCGCGTTACAATACTTTACATTCCCGACATTCACGCGAAAAGCGGCTCATCCATCTCTCCGTCAAGGCCGCATCGGCCTTTGCAAAAGGAGAAGACGATGACTGACGAGATCAGGACAGAAAATCCCGAAAAGACTGAAACCCAGGCCCCGGCAGATCGTGCGCCGGTGCGCCGCTGGTTCGGCATTCCGGCATTGGCTGGCGTGCTTGCCGTCGGTATCGGGACGGCAGGCGTCGTGGCGACGCAGGCGCTCGGCCACGGCAAGGAATTCGGCGGCTGGCGTGGCGGCGGCCATGGCGAAATGAGGGATCCGGCAAACATGGAAAAGAATGTCGAACGCGGCATTCGCCATCTTGCGGTGGAGATCGACGCGACGGCAGAGCAGCAGGCAAAACTCGTCGAACTCGCCAAGGCGACGGCCCAGGACTTGCACGCGTTTCGCGACATGATGCATGGTGAAGCCGAGGAACTGGCCAAACTGCTGACCCAGCCGACGGTCGACCGGGCAGCGATCGAGGTCTTCCGGTCGGAGAAGATGGCGGAACTCGACCAGCTGACGACAAGGCTTGCGGACGCCGCCGTGAAGGCCGGGGAAATCCTGACGCCGGAACAGCGCAGCAAGATCGCCCAGTTCGTCGCCGAGCGCCGCGAACATCGCGGCATGCGGCACGGCTGGAACCGCTGACGGGGCGATGCCTTGAGCGACAGCATCCTGCTGATTGAAGACGATCCCCGCCTTGCCGAAATGGTCTCCGGCTATCTCGGCGAGGCGGGTTTTCACGTCAGTCGCGCGAGTACGGCGACGCAGGGCCTTTCGATGCATCAGCGTGGCCAGTACCAGGCCATCGTTCTCGACCTTATGCTGCCGGATGGCGACGGGCTCGACGTGTGTCGGCAGATCCGCGCGAAGAGCGGAACGCCGATCCTCATTCTCACCGCGCGCGGCGATACGATGGACCGGGTGATCGGACTTGAAATGGGTGCGGACGACTATCTGCCGAAACCGTTCGAGCCGCGCGAACTGCTGGCCAGGCTGAGAGCAATCCTCCGCCGCGGTCACATGGAAAACAGAAACGAGCTCATGGTGTTCGGCGATCTGGAGATCGACCGGGGCGCCCGCACGGTCCGCGTCGGCGAAAAGGTCTGCGATCTGACCAGTTACCAGTTCGAGCTTCTGACCACGTTGGCCGAGCACGCCGGCCGCGTGATGTCGCGCGAACAGCTGATGGACCTGATGAAGGGGCAGGACCTGGAAGCGTTCGACCGCTCCATAGACGTCCAGATATCTCGAATCCGGGCGATGATCGAAGAGGACAGCAAGCACCCGCGCCGGATCATCACGGTCCGCGGCGCGGGCTACGTCTTCGCCAAGGCCCAGGGCTAGGCGGTCCTGTACCGATGAAGCGCCTTTCAACGCAAATCTACCTGACGATCATCGGCAGCATGCTGCTGGTGGTGATCGCCGCCGGTGTCGCCTCGCGCGTCCTGCCGGATGTCGGCGGGCCCCGGCACGCCCTGGAAACAGTCGGCGAATTCGTCGCTCCGGCCATGCCGCCGCCGGGCTCGGGTACGCCGCAGGCGGCACTGGACCGCCTGGCGCGGCAGAACGACCTCGATATCGCCCTGTACGACAGGCAGAGGCGGAAGGTCGCCGAGGCTGGCACGCCTTTGCCTGATCTTCGGCCCGGTGACATCACCGGCAACAGGTTGCGGGGATCGGGGCCGCCGGCGTGGGTTGTCGGACTGCCCGACGGGCGCTGGGTGGTCGTCCGTTCGGCGCACCGTCACTGGTTCCCGGCATTGAACCTCCTGGCGTTCCTGGGTGCCGTCGCGTTTGCGGTGGCAGCCGGCGCCTATCCGATTGTGCGGCGGCTGACCGGGCGGCTGGAACGATTGCAGACCGGGGTGGAAACGCTCGGCGGCGGCGACCTTTCGGCCCGCGTGACAGTCGAGGGGCGGGACGAGGTGGCAAGGCTGGCGGAAAGCTTCAACCGGTCGGCCGAGCGGATCGAACAGCTTGTCGGCGCCCATCGCCTGCTCCTGGCCAACGTTTCGCACGAACTGCGGACGCCACTGTCACGGATCCGGATCGGCGTCGAGATCCTGAAGGACGGGGCCGATGCGAAGACGAGAGAGGCGCTGGAAAGCGATATTGCGGAGCTGGACCGGCTGATCGGCCAGGTGCTCCTTTCCAGCAGGCTCGATGCCCTGAACGACGAGATCGACCGGGAGACGGTCGATCTGCTGGCGCTGGTGGCCGAGGAGGCCGCGCGCTACCACGATTGTGCCGTTTCGGGCGATGTCGCCGAGGTCACCGGCGATCCGCAATTGTTGCGGCACCTTGTACGGAATCTGATCGAGAACGCCGAAAAGCACGGCAAGCCGCCCGTCGACCTGTATGTCGCTCAGTCCGACGGCCGGGTGCACCTGACAGTCGTCGATAGAGGCGGTGGCGTACCGAAAGACGAGCGAGAGCGCGTCTTCGAGCCGTTCTACCGGACCGGTAAACCCGATGGCAGTGAAGCGCCGGCCGGGACCGGCCTCGGCCTGGCGCTGGTGCGGCAGATTGCACGTCGTCATGGCGGCGATGCGGGCTGGTGCGCCGATGACGCGATGCCGGGTTGCATCAGGGTCAGCCTGCCGGCCGGGGGCAACCCGATTTGAGAGAAAGCCGGTCATGGATTGACAAAGCGGGGCTTTCCCCTCTAGGACATGCCCGACAATTTGGGCGCTGCCGGATGGCTGGCGCGGGATATGGATCGATGAAAGTCAGGAATTCGCTGAGATCGCTGAAAGGCCGCCATCGCGACAACCGTCTGGTTCGCCGCAAGGGCCGGATCTATGTGATCAACAAGACGCAGCGGCGTTACAAGGCCCGCCAGGGCTGACGCGGCACTGCAACCAAAGCCATCAGCATCTTTGACGCCGACGAGGAAGGGCACTACCTTTCCGGTATGCGAACGATCTTTCTCGGTCTGATTCTGTCCATTGCATTGCCGGTCATGCCGGTTCCTGCCCAGGATTCCGGGTTGCCGGAGCCGGAAGCACAGGCCGAAGCCCCACTTTCCCTTTCGGAAGAAGACCTTGACGGGCTTTTTGT
>DATHRP010000640.1:0-3861 GCA_035465195.1 Afifellaceae bacterium
CGAAGGTCATCAGCTGGCCCTTGTCGTCCGAGGAGCCGCGGCCGAAGATCCGCTTCTCGCCGTCGACCTCTATGACCTTCGGGTCGAACGGGTCGCCCTGCCAAAGGTCGAGCGGATCGACCGGCTGGACGTCGTAGTGGCCGTAAAACAGGATATGCGGCGCGCCCTCGCCGGCGCCGTCATAGTGGCCGACGACCATCGGATGGCCGATCGTCTTGCGGACAGAGGCGTCGATGCCGATTTCGCCGAGCTTTCCGACGCACCATTCGGCGGCCTTGCGGCAGTCTTCCTTGTATTCCGGATCGGCGGAAATCGACTTGATGCGCACCAGTTCGAACAGCCGCTCCAGGCTGGCGTCGAGCTCGGTATCGATGCGTGACAGAACGGATTCAATCGCCATGGATCAGCGGCCTCGCTTCAACGAACCCAGCACGCCGCGCACCAGCGCCCGCCCAAGCTGGGACATGACGGTGCGCGCGAGCTGCTTGGTGGCAGTCTCGAACGTCGACTGACGCGACGAACGGCGGCTCGACGTGCGCCTGCGCGCCGAACGTGTGGGCCGGTCGTCGCGGTCATAATCCGGAACCCGGTAGCCGGAACGCGTGCGTTGCATGCGGAGCCCCTCCTCGCGCTCGCGGTCTTCGCGCTCGCGTTGCAGCTCCTCCGCGCGCGCCTTCTCTTCCGCCCGCCGGGCCAGGACCTCGTAGGCGGAGTCGCGGTCGACTCCCTTGTCGTACTGGCCAAAGACAGGGCTTGCCTGGATGACCTTCTTGCGCTCGGCATCGGTAATCGGGCCGAGCCTGGAAGATGGCGGGCGGATCAGCGTGCGCTGGACGATCGACGGCACGCCCTTCTTCTGCAGGGTGGAGACCAGCGCCTCGCCGACGCCAAGCTGGGTGATCACTTCGAAGGCGTCGAAATCGGGATTGGGGCGGAACGTACTGGCCGCCGTCTTCACGGCCTTCTGCTCCCGCGGCGTATAGGCACGCAATGCATGCTGCACCCGGTTGCCGAGTTGCGAGAGAACGCTGTCGGGGACGTCGAGCGGGTTCTGGGTGACGAAGTAGACGCCGACGCCCTTCGAGCGGATCAGCTTGACCACCTGCTCCACCTTCTCGATCAGGATGCGCGGCGCCTCGTCGAACAGGAGATGCGCCTCGTCAAAGAAGAAGACCAGGCGCGGCTTGTCCGGATTGCCGACCTCGGGCAGTTCCTCGAACAGTTCGGACAGGAGCCAGAGCAGGAATGTCGCATAGAGCCGCGGCGCCATCATCAGCCGGTCGGCGGCGAGCACGTTGATGATGCCGCGGCCGTCGTGGTTGGTGCGCATCAGGTCGGCGATGTCGAGCGCGGGTTCGCCGAAGAAGGCCTCGCCGCCCTGCTGCTCCAGCACCAGCAACTGGCGCTGGATGGCGCCGACTGAGGACTTGGAAACATTGCCGTACTGGCCGGAGATCTCGCCGGCGCGCTCCGACAGATTGGCCAAGAGAGCCTGCAGGTCCTTGAGGTCGAGCAGCAGCAGACCCTCGTCGTCGGCGATCTTGAAGGCGATGTTGAGCACGCCCTCCTGGACATCGCTCAGGCTCATCAGGCGGGCGAGCAGCAGCGGGCCCATTTCCGAAACCGTCGTGCGGATCGGATGACCCTGTTCGCCGAACAGATCCCAGAAGACGGTCGGGAAGGAGCGGAACTCGTACTCGTCGGCGAAGCCGATATCCTCGGCGCGCTTGATCAGGAAGTCCTTGCCTTCGCCGGCTTCGGCGAGACCGGACAGGTCGCCCTTGATGTCTGCAGCAAAGACCGGCACGCCGGCGCTGGAAAACCCTTCGGCAAGGATCTGCAGCGAGACCGTCTTGCCAGTTCCGGTCGCGCCGGTGATCAGGCCGTGGCGGTTGGCCAGCGCAAGGTTCAGATATTCACCCTGGTTGATCGTGTCGTCCGGCTTGCGGCTCGTTCCGAGATAAATCTGCCCGTCTTCCAGCACTCATTGCCTCCCCGGTTTTGACCCTGCAACTTCTGTTGACAGATTTCGTTATAAGCATGGGCCGGAAGGTCGACAATGATCAGAATTCGGGCAGACAAGTCTTGTAATTTTTATACGGCTGGTCTTAATGCCCGGCCAGCACACTTTCTCAAGGCGGCAGAAAGATGGATGAACTGATTGGCCGGATCGTCTCGAAAGTCGGGATCGATGAAGCAACAGCGAAGAAGGCCGTCGAAATAGTCATCTCGTTCCTCAATTCCGAAGGCCCCTCCGACAAGATCCAACAGCTTGTGGCGGCGGTTCCGGGAATGGAGGACTATCTTTCGGCGGGAGACGGCGGAAGCGGATTTGGTGGAACGATGGGCGGCATGATGGCCGTCGCCGGCCAGCTGCAAGGGCTCGGACTCGGCATGGGAGAAATCCAGGGCGTGGCCCAGGAGACCGTGGACTACGCAAAGGAGAAGGGCGGCGAGGATCTGGTCAACGATATCGTCGGATCCATACCGGGCCTCAGTCAGTTCGTCTGACGCTCCGGTTCCTGTCCACCCGGACAGCAAACAGCGCTCACCAAATAATCAGCATCCAAGGAGAAGCCAATGTCATCTTATTCCATCATCGATATCGAGGGGATCGGTGCGACGTACACGAAGAAGCTGCAGAAGGTCGGCATCCGCACCACGGGCAAGCTGCTCGAGCGGGCGGCCACGCCGAAGGGGCGCCGGCAGCTCGCAGAGGAATCCGGGATCGACGAGGGCCGCATCCTGAAGTGGGCCAACATGGCCGACCTGATGAGGATCAAGGGCGTCGCGGAAGAATATTCCGAGCTTCTGGAAGCCGCCGGGGTCGATACGGTGAAGGAATTGAAGCGCCGCAACGCGACCAACCTGGTCGAGAAGATGGCCGAAGTGAACGCCAAGAAGAAGCTCGTGCGGCTGCTGCCGAGCGAGAAACGCGTCGAGGGCTGGGTGGCCCATGCCAAGACTCTCAAGGCGATGATGACCTACTGAAGCGCACTTCGGGCGGCTGGCTCCGCGCCGTCCCTTCCGTTTCGACTTTCGACCGGCTTGCCGGACCTTCCTGACCCCGGGTAGACTTGCCCGGAAAGGGTCCGGCATGTCTATTTATTCTCTCGCCGACGGGTTTGAGCAGGCAACATACGATGCCTGGCGCGAGCGGGTGAGCGGTGCGCTGAAAGGCGCGGACTTCACTTCGCTGGCCGGCCATACGGCGGAGGGCATCGCGGTCGAGCCCCTCTACCTGCCTGCCTCGGCCCCGCCGGTCGCATCGCGGCCGGCTGGCGCGACCTGGGATATCGTCGCAGTCGCCGACCATACCGACGTCGGGGCGTCGAACCGGCAGATCCTGGATGATCTCGAAGGCGGAGCAAGCGGTATATCGATCGCCTTCGCCCATGCTACCAATGCAGGCGGCTTCGGCCTGCCACCGCGCGGAGACACGCTCCGCGGCCTGCTGCAGGACGTCTACCTCGATCTTGTGCACCTGCGCATCGAACCGCATCCGCGCTCGCGGCGGTCGGCACACTGGCTTGCCGACCTGTTCGAACAGCGGGGCATCGAACCTGTCCGCGCCACCGTATCATTCGGTCTCGACCCGATCGGCAATTTCGCCCGCCTGGGTGCCCTGCCGGCGGACGGCGAGTCCGTCTCCGGCCGGCTTGCGGGTACGGTGGACCTGTTGCGGCGAAAGGGATTCGCCGGCCGTGTCGTCGAATCCGACGGGCGCTCCTACCATTCTGCCGGCGCCACAGACGCGCAGGAACTCGGCGCGGTTCTGGCGACCGCCGTCCACTATCTGAGGGCGCTGACGGAGACCGGCGGGCTCGGCGTCGACGAAGCGTTCGCAACCATCGGCGTCAG
>DATHRP010000641.1:0-13820 GCA_035465195.1 Afifellaceae bacterium
AAATTGGTGATGTCGACCAGCGCGGAGATCGGCCTCAGGCCGACCGCGCGCAGCCAGTTCTGCAGCCAGTCCGGCGACGGCCCGTTGCGCACGCCGCTTATGTGGCGGCCGACGAACAGCGGGCAGGGGCCGTTGTCCGGCTCGTCGAATTCCAGCAGCACGTTGATCGGGCTCTCGTAGGTCCCGGCGATCGGATTGATGGCCAGCGCCTTCAGCGTGCCGATGCCCTTGGCGGCAAGGTCGCGGGCAATGCCGTAGACACCCAGCGCGTCCGGCCGGTTCGGCGTCACGCCGATATCGAAAACCGGATCGTCGAGGCCGGCATAGTCGGCATAGCGCATGCCCACCGGCGCGTCTTCCGGCAGGTCGATGATCCCCTCGTGGTCGTCCGACAGCATCAGTTCGCGTTCCGAACACAGCATGCCGTTCGATTCCTCGCCGCGGATCACGCCGGGCTTCAGGTCGATGCCGGTGCCTGGAATGTGCGTGCCGGCCGGCGCGAAGACGCCGAACATGCCGGTGCGCGCGTTCGGCGCGCCGCAGACCACCTGGATCGGCTTGCCGCCGTTGATCTCCGGTCCGGGATCGACGATGCAGACCCTCAGCCGGTCGGCATTGGGATGCTGCTTCGCCTCGATGACGCGGGCGATCGTGAACGGCGCCAGCGATTCGGCCGGGCTCGTCAGCTCTTCCAGTTCCAGCCCGATCATGGTCAGCGTGTCGGCGATCTGGCGCGCCGAAGCGTCGGTGTCGAGATAGTGCTTCAGCCAGGACAATGTGAACTTCATCAGCTCAGCCCCTCCGCCAGCGTCGGCTTGGCGACCGCCGCGAAGCCGTAGTGGTGCAGCCATCGCAGGTCGGCCTCGAAGAAGGCGCGCAGGTCCGGAATGCCGTATTTCAGCATGGCGATGCGGTCGATCCCCATGCCGAAGGCGTAGCCCTGGTAGCGTTCCGGGTCATAGCCGCCGGCGCGCACCACGTTGGGATGCACCATGCCGGAGCCTAGGATCTCCATCCAGTCGTCGCCCTGGCCGATCTTCAGTTCGCCACCTTCCCAGGTGCAGCCGATATCGACCTCCATCGAAGGCTCGGTGAACGGGAAGTGCGACGGCCGGAAACGCATCTTCAATTCGTCGACCTCGAAGAACGCCTTGCAGAACGCCTCCAGCGTGCCCTTCAGGTGGCCCATATGGGTCGTCTCGTCGATCACCAGAGCCTCGACCTGATGGAACATCGGCGTATGGGTCATGTCGGAATCGGCGCGGAACGTGCGGCCCGGCGCGATGATGCGGATCGGCGGATCCTGCTTTTCCATGGCGCGGATCTGTACCGGCGAAGTGTGCGTGCGCAGCACCTTGCGGGCGCCATCCGCGTCTTCCCTCAGGTAGAACGTGTCATGGTCCTGCCGCGCCGGGTGTTCCGGTGGAATGTTCAGTGCGCCGAAATTGTACCAGTCGGCTTCGATATGCGGGCCTTCGGCCACCGTGAAGCCCATGTCGGCGAAGATCGCGATCACCTCCTCCATCACCTGCGTGACCGGATGGATGGTGCCGGTGTTCTCCGGGCGCGCCGGCAGGGTGACGTCGACGGTCTCCGACTTCAGCCGTTCCTCCAGCGCCGATTCGGCCAGCGTGGCGCGGCGCTGGTCGATCGCCTCGGCGATGCGGTCCTTGAGCTGGTTCAGCGCCGGTCCGGCCACCTTGCGCTCCTCCGGGCTCATCTTGCCGAGCGTCTTCAGCTTCTCAGACACCGACCCCTTCTTGCCGAGCGCGGCGATCCGCACCTCCTCGAGCGACCGTTCGTCGCCGGCGGCGAAGATCGCCGACAACAGCTCCTGTTCAAGACTTTCGAGCTCTGACATGGTTTCTCTCTGGGTGTCTTTCCGGCGGGTGTTTCGTTCGAACGTCGATGATCCTAGTACGCAAAAACAAAAGGGCGGCCAAGCCGCCCTTTTCAGATCATCTCGTGGAAGAGTTTATCGAACGGCGGCTTCGTACTCGCCGGTGGTAAACTCCTTCAGGTAGGCCAGGGCCGACTTCGCCTGCTCGGCAAGCGCCGTGAAGGCGTCCGGTTCGTGCACGGCCAGGTCGGCCAGCACCTTGCGGTCGACCTCGATGCCGGCCTTGTTCAGGCCGTCGATCATGCGGCCGTAGGTCAGGCCGTTGTCGCGCGCCGCCGCGTTGATGCGCTGGATCCACAAGGCACGGAAATTGCGCTTGCGGACGCGCCGGTCGCGGTAGGCGTACTGGCCCGCCTTCTCCACCGCCTGCTTGGCGGCGCGGATGGTGTTCTTGCGACGGCCGTAATAGCCCTTCGCCTGCTTGATGACTTTCTTGTGCCTGGCGTGAGCGGTCACGCCGCGCTTGACGCGTGCCATGGTTCTGATCTCCCGCGCTTATCGCTGGTAAGGCATGAATTTGCGGACAATCTGGGCATCGCTCTCCGACAGCACCGTCGTGCCGCGGGCATCGCGAATGAACTTCTTCGTCCGCTTGATCATTCCATGGCGTTTGCCGGCCTGGCCGGCCTTTATCTTGCCGGTCGCCGTGACCTTGAAGCGCTTCTTGGCGCTCGATTTCGTCTTCAACTTGGGCATTCTGCTCTCCTTTTGCCGGCCGCATGAGCGCTCTCATGCGAGCGGACTGACTCTGACTTCAGATTGGCTCTTTCAATGAGCATTTCGGGCCGACACGGCATGCCCTTTCCGCATGGCGGAAGCCGGCCGGCCCCAAGCGCGGCCTTATAGCCGCGCCCCGATTTGAACGCAAGTGGGTTCGGTGTCCGCCGCTCAGGCCTTGGCTTCGGCCTCGACCTCCGCCTCGGGCTGTGCCGCCTCGGGCTCGCCCTGCGGCGCTTCTTCCTCGGCCCCGGCCTGTGCACTGGCGGCCGGTTTCCGCGCCTTTGTCAGCACCGGCGCGAGGATCATGATCATCTGGCGCCCCTCGGACTTCGGCGCGAATTCCACCTTCGATATGTCGTCGAGCTCGTCGCGGACCTTGTAAAGCACGTCGAGGCCGAGATCCTGGTGCGCCATTTCGCGGCCGCGGAAGCGCATGGTGACCTTCACCTTGTCCTCGTCCTCAAGGAACCGGCGGGCGTTGCGCATCTTCACCTCGTAATCGTGGGTGTCGATGTTCGGCCGCATCTTGATTTCCTTGACGTCGACGGTCTTCTGCTTCTTGCGGGCCTCGGCGGCCTTTTTCTGTGCCTGATATTTGTATCTGCCGTAATCGAGGATCTTCACGACAGGAGGGCGGGAATTGGGAGCGATCTCGACCAGATCAAGCCCGGCCTCGTAGGCCATTTCCAGAGCTTTCTGGGTATCCGTTTCGCCGTGATTCTGTCCGTCCTGGTCGATCAGCTGGACGACGGGGATGCGGATGTCTTCATTAACACGGGGTCCTTCCTTGACGGGCGGCGGTGCGCGATGGGGTCTGCGAATGGTTTGGGTCTCCTTTTGCCGTTGCACGATCGTCCGCTTTTCGCCGCGGCGATTTGCGGGTCACTGAAAATCCGGCCAATCGATGCAAGAGTCAACACGAAAGCCGGTATCTTTATGGTTAAATGCGGGCCTAATGCGGCGGACAGCGCCGGTTTCGCCGTCACGATCGGACGAGATCGCGGTAAAGCGACAACGTCTGACCGCACATGGCATCCATCGAAAAACTCTCCGCCTGCCGCCTTGCGCGCGCGGCGAGCGCTTCCCGCTGCGGGCCCTCCAGGGCGAGTGCCTCGTCGATGCCGCGCGCCAGCGCGTCTGCATCGTCCGGCGGCACCAGCCATCCCGTTCGCTCGCCCGCTCCGACGGCCGGCGGCGCCAGAACGGTTTCCGGCGCCGCGCCGATCCATGTCGCCACGGTCGGCACCCCGAGTGCCTGGGATTCCACCGCCGCGCGGCCGAACGCTTCAGGCAGGGTGGATGCGACGACGCTGACATCGGCGAGCGCCAGCGCGGCCGCAACGTCGCTGCAATGCCCGACGATGCGAATGCGTGCGCCGGCGCCGGCCGCGTCGACCTTCTCCTGCAACTGTCGCCGGTATCCGGTCCGGCCCTGCTCGTCGCCGGCCAGGATGAAGACCAGGTCGTCGCGGTTTCCGATCGGTTCCCTACAGGCGGCGTCGATCAGCACCTGCTGGCCCTTCCAGCCCGTCAGCCGCGCGACGTTGAGGATCACGCGTCGGTCCTCCGCGACCTCCCACTGCCGGCGCAGCGCCGCTTTGCGCTCCTCGCCGACCGCTTCGCGCCGGAAACCGTCTAGATCCATGCCCCTGTAGATCACCCGGATACGCTCCCGCTCCGTGCCGTATCGGGTGGTGATCAGGTCGGCGGTATAGTTGGAATTGGCGATCACCATGTCGCTGCGCGCCATCACCGAATTGTACAACCGCTTCAGCGCGCCGTTTTCGGAATAGATGCCGTGATAGGTCGTCACCCACGGCGTGCCGGTGGGGCGGCAGGCAAGCCACGCCGACCATGCCGGCGCCCGGCTGCGGGCGTGCACGACATCGACCTTTTCCGCGCCGATCAGATGCACGAGGCGCCGGGCGTTTCCCGCCATCGTCAGCGGGTTCTTCGAGGCAAGCGGCATGGTGACGTGCTCCGCGCCGGTCGCCAGCAGTTCGTCGGTCAGCCGCCCGCCGGAACTGGCGACGATCGACCGGTGCCCGGCCTCCACAAGCGCCCGGCTGATATCGATTGCCGTGCGTTCCGCGCCGCCGGTTTCCAGCGACGGCAGCAACTGCAATATGGTCAGGCTTGATGTCATGACGGCTACCCGATATGCGCATCCGGCACGGAATGCGAGGCCAAAATGCCCGACGCAGGGGACAACCCCGTCCTGGACACGTTCATCGTCGGCGCTGGCGGCCCCGGCGATGAAGGCCGCGAGATTGCCGTTCGGCGTCGCGCCGGGCGTGGGCCGGGGCTCGTCTGGCTCGGCGGGTTCAAGTCCGACATGGAGGGCGGCAAGGCCGTCGCGCTCGACCGCTGGGCCGGAGAAAACGGTCATGCCTGCACCCGCTTCGACTATTCCGGCCTCGGCAGTTCCGGCGGCGCGTTCGAGGGCGGCACCATTTCGATGTGGCTGGAGGAATCGCTTGCCGTCATCCGCCGCTTCACGGAGGGACCGCAGATCCTGGTCGGCTCCTCCATGGGCGGATGGATCGCGCTGCTGGCGGCCCGCGCGCTCCGCGAGGCCGGAGAGGGCGACCTGCTCGCCGGCATGGTGCTGATCGCCCCGGCGGTCAACATGACCGAGGAACTGATGTGGAAGCGGTTCGACGGGGCGGCACGGGCCGAACTTGCCGCAACCGGCGCATTCCGCCGTCCGTCCGCTTATTCCGACGAGCCTTATGTCATCACGAAAGCCCTGATCGAGGATGGCCGCATGCATCTGATCGGCGACGGCCCGCTTGAGACCGGCTGCCCCGTCCATGTCCTGCAGGGCATGAAGGACGAGGACGTGCCCTGGAGCCATGCGACCGCCTTGATGGAGCGCTTCGCGCACGACGATGCGGTTCTGACCCTGGTCGCCGACGGCGATCACCGGCTCTCCCGTCCGGAGGATATCGAACGGCTGACCCGCACCGTCGAGGGGTTGATAGGACGCCACGCCGGCGGTGGTGGTCGATAGCCCCGGGCATGGCCAGGGGAATGGACAGCGGCGCGGTTTCGTGCCACGGACCGCATTATGACGACCGAAATCAAGATCTGCGGCCTGAACGACCCGGAAGCGCTGGAAACCGCCATTGCGGAAGGCGCCGACCTGGCCGGCATGGTGTTTTTTCCAAAGAGCCCGCGCCATGTCGAATTCGATGCCGCGGCGGCGCTTGCCGAGCGCGCCCGCGACCGCATCCGCCTGGTCGCGCTGACGGTCGATGCCGGCGATGCGCTGATCGATGCGGTCGCCGGCCGCGTCCGGCCGGACATGATCCAGTTCCACGGCAGGGAAAGCCCGGACCGCGTGCGGGAAGTCGCCGAACGCACCGGCCTCGGCACGATCAAGGCCGTCGGCGTCTCGGGGGCCGCGGACCTGGCGCGCGGCGATGCCTATGCCGGCATGTGCGACCGATTGCTGCTCGACGCCAAGCCGCCGGCCGGCGCCGACCGGCCGGGCGGTCTCGGCGAGCCGTTTGACTGGACCGTGCTTGAAGGATACGAGCCCGGAGTGCCGTGGCTTCTGGCCGGCGGTCTGACGCCGGAAAGTGTCGCCGGCGCCCTGGCAGTCAGCGGCGCGCCGGGCGTCGACGTCTCGTCGGGCGTGGAAAGCGCGCCGGGCGTCAAGGACCCCGCCCTGATAAGGGATTTTATCCGTGCCGTCCGGCGTTATGATGCCGAGCAGGCGGCACGGCAACAACAGGTGAGGACATCCGCGTGAACGCGTCAGTACAGGGCAGCGGAACTGCCCCCAATTCCTATCGCACCGGACCCGACGAGGCTGGCCGTTTCGGCATGTTCGGCGGCCGCTTCGTCGCCGAGACCCTGATGCCGAACATCCTCGAGCTCGACAAGGCCTACGAGGAGGCGAAGCAGGATCCCTCGTTCCACGAGGAACTGGAACTGCTCGGCAAGCATTATTCCGGCCGGCCGAGCCCGCTCTATTTCGCCGAACGGCTGACCGAGCATCTCGGCGGCGCGAAGATCTATTTCAAGCGCGACGAGCTCAATCACACCGGCTCGCACAAGATCAACAATTGCCTCGGCCAGATCCTGCTGGCCAAGCGCATGGGCAAGACGCGGATCATCGCCGAGACCGGCGCCGGCCAGCACGGTGTCGCCGCCGCCACCGTGTCCGCCCGCTTCGGCTTTCCCTGTTTCGTCTATATGGGCAAGACCGATACCGAGCGGCAGAAGCCCAACGTCTTCCGCATGAAGCTGCTCGGCGCCGAGCTGATCCCGGTCACCGCCGGCGCCGGCACCCTGAAGGACGCGATGAACGAGGCGCTGCGCGACGGGGTGACCAACGTCGAGACCACATATTACATCATCGGCACGGCGGCCGGCCCGCATCCCTATCCGGCCATGGTGCGCGATTTCCAGTCGGTCATCGGCGAGGAAGCCAAGGCACAGCTCGCGGAGCTCGAAGGCCGGCTGCCCGATGCCATCGTCGCCTGCCTCGGCGGCGGTTCCAACGCGATCGGCCTGTTCCATCCCTTCCTAGACGACAAGGACGTCGCGATCTACGGCGTGGAGGCCGGCGGCAAGGGTCTCGACACGGAAGAGCATTGCGCCTCGCTGAACGCCGGCTCGCCCGGCGTACTGCACGGCAACCGCACCTACCTGCTGCAGGACGGTGACGGCCAGATCAAGGAAGGCCATTCCATCTCCGCCGGCCTTGATTATCCGGGCATCGGCCCGGAACATTCCTGGCTGCGCGATACCGGCCGCGTCAATTACGTCTCGGCCATGGATGACGAGGCGCTTGAGGCGTTCCAGCTCTGCACGAAGCTGGAGGGCATCATCCCGGCGCTGGAGCCCGCCCATGCACTGGCCCATGTCATCAAGCTTGCGCCGCAGATGGCGAAGGACCAGATCATAATCATGAACCTGTGCGGCCGCGGCGACAAGGACGTCTTCACCGTGGCGCAACATCTGGGCGTGGAAATCTGATGAGCGAGACCCGTATCGACCGGACATTCCGGAAGCTCGACAAGGCGGCCCGTCCGGGCCTCGTCACCTTCGTGACGGCGGGCGATCCCGACTACGAGACCAGCATGGCGATATTGCGCGCCATGCCCGCCGCCGGCGCCGACATCGTCGAGCTCGGCATGCCGTTCTCCGATCCGATGGCCGACGGCCCGGCGATCCAGGCCGCCGGCCTGCGTGCGCTGAAGGCCGGCCAGACCATGGTCAAGACGCTGCAGTTGGTCCGCTCGTTCCGCGAGGAGGATCAGGAGACCCCGATCGTCCTGATGGGCTATTACAACCCGATCTACATCTACGGCGCCGAACGGTTCCTCGAGGACGCCAGGGAGGCTGGCGTCGACGGCCTGATCATCGTCGACCTGCCGCCGGAAGAGGACGAGGAGCTCTGCATCCCGGCGCTGAAGGCGGGCCTCAACTTCATCCGGCTGGCGACGCCGACCACCGACGACGCCCGGCTTCCGAAGGTTCTGTCGAACACGTCCGGTTTCGTCTACTACGTCTCGATCACCGGCATCACCGGTGCGGCTTCGCCCGATACCATGAAGGTCGCTGATGCGGTCGACCGCATCAAGCGGCACACCGACCTGCCGGTGGCCGTCGGCTTCGGCGTCAGGACGGCGACCCAGGCGGCCGCGATCGGCCGCAACGCCGACGGCGTGGTCGTCGGCTCGGCGATCGTCTCGGCCATCGCCGACAGTCTCGACGGTGACGGCCGCGCGACGCCGCGGACCGTGACGGCGGTTCGCGAGCTGGTGGAGCACCTCGCCCAGGGGGTCAGGGCGTCACGGCAGATGGCAGACCAGATGGAGACGCAGGCGTGAACTGGATCCAGAACGTCGTCCGGCCCAAGATCAGCAGCTTCTGGGCCAAGCGGGAAACCGCCGAGAATCTCTGGGTGAAATGCCCGGAGTCCGGCGAGATGGTGTTCCACAAGGACCTTGAGATGAACCAGTTCGTCTTCCCGGAGTCCAATTATCACCAGCGCATCAACGCCCGCACCCGTTTCGGCCTGTTCTTCGACGGCGGCGAGTTCGAGAAGATCGCTCTGCCGCCGGTCGCCGCCGATCCGCTGAAGTTCCGCGACGAGCGACGCTACACGGAGCGTCTCAAGGCGGCCCGCGCCAAGACCGGCATGGAGGACGCCGTGCTCGTCGGCGTCGGCCTCGTCGAGGGCGTCGAGGTTACCGCGGCCGTCCAGGATTTCGATTTCATGGGCGGTTCGCTCGGCATGGCCGCCGGCGAGGCGATCATCATCGCCGCCGAGACCGCGCAGCAGCGCGGCCTGCCGCTCGTGCTGTTCGCCGCTTCCGGCGGCGCGCGCATGCAGGAGGGCATCCTGTCGCTGATGCAGCTGCCGCGCACCACCGTCGCCGTCCAGCAGCTGCGCGAGGCCGGCCTGCCCTATATCGTCGTGCTGACCAACCCGACCACCGGCGGCGTCACCGCCTCCTATGCCATGCTGGGCGACATCCACATCGCCGAGCCCGGCGCACTGATCGGCTTCGCCGGCCCGCGGGTCATCGAACAGACCATCCGCGAGAAGCTGCCGGACGGATTCCAGCGCTCCGAGTACCTGATGGAACACGGCATGGTCGACATGGTGGTGCACCGGCACGACCTGAAGAGCACCATCGCTCGCCTGTGCCGCCTTCTGCGCGGCCTGCCTGAACCGGTTGCCGACTTGCCGGCCCTGGCTGCTCCCGAGGCCGATTCTGGCGTCGAACCGGCCGCGATCGACGACAAAGAGGCCGCGGAAAAGCGCGAAACCGCGGAGCCCGCGAGCTGAGGCAGGCCGTCCATGGCTGATATCGAAGCGATGCTGGCGTCTCTGCAGGCGCTTCATCCGCGCGTCATCGACCTGTCGCTTGAACGGGTGGAGCGCCTGCTCGACAAGCTGGGGCGGCCGCAGGATCGCCTGCCGCCGGTCTTCCACGTCGCCGGGACAAACGGCAAGGGCTCGACCATCGCATTCCTGCGCGCCGCGCTGGAAGCGGCCGGCAACAGCGTCCATGTCTATACGTCACCGCATCTCGTCCGCTTCAACGAGCGCATCCGCCTCGGGGCGCCGGGCGGCGGCCGGCTCGTCGGCGACGACGAGCTCGCCGATGCGATCGGCCATATCCAGAGGGTCAACGACGGCGATTCCGTCACCTATTTCGAGGCGACGACCGCCGTCGCGTTGCACCTCTTCGCCGAACATCCGGCGGATTACTGCCTGCTGGAAGTGGGACTCGGCGGCCGCTACGACGCCACCAACGTCATCGACGCGCCGCTCGCCGCGCTGATCACGCCGGTCTCGCACGATCACGCGGAATTCCTCGGCGAGGACCTTGCCGGCATAGCCGCGGAGAAGGCGGGCGTGCTGAAGGCCGGCCGGCCGGGCGTGATCGGCCCGCAGGACGAACACGCCATGGCAATGATTTCCGTGGAGGCAGAAGCGGCGCATGCGCCCCTGTTCAAGTACGGTGAGGACTGGACGGTCCGGGCCGAGCGCGGACGTCTCGTCTACGAGGACGAGACCGGACTGCTCGACCTGCCGATGCCGAAGCTGTTCGGCGACCATCAGGTTCCCAATGCCGGGCTTGCCATCGCCGCGTTGCGGTCTGCCGAAGTCCAACTGCCCAAGGGCGCGCTTGAAGCCGGCGTCGTCGAAGCGCGCTGGCCGGCGCGCATGCAGCGCCTGTCATCGGGTCCGCTCGTCGAGCGTCTGCCGGCCGACAGCGAGGTCTGGCTCGACGGCGGCCACAATCCGGCCGCAGGCCTGGTTCTGTCCGCCGCCATCGGCGAGCTGGAGGAGCGTGTGCCCCGCCCGCTTGTGATGATCGCAGCAATGCTTTCGACAAAGGATCCGGCCGGCTTCTTCCAGCCGTTCGACGGCTTGGCCCGCTACGTGTTTACGGTCCCGGTGCCGGGCAGCAATGCCGGGATAGAGCCGCAGAAGCTGGCGGAAATGGCGATGGACTGCGACCTGCCCGCTCGGGCCATGGAAAGCGTCGCCGATGCCATGGACGAAATCCGCGTCATGTTCGAGGGCGAGCAGGCGCCGCGTGTTCTGATCTGCGGATCGCTCTATCTCGCCGGCGCCGTCCTGAAAGAAAACGGGCCGCTGCCGGACTGACCGGCAACGGCCCGATCGTTCTCTGAGCGGCCGTTCAGGCGGCCGCTTCGATCCACTTCTGCAGGTCGCTCTTGTGGCTCGCGCCCACTTTCATGTCGACCGGCTCGCCGTTCTTGAACATGATCAGCGTCGGGATCGAGCGTACGCCGTACTTTATGGCGGTGTTCTGGTTCTCGTCGATGTTGAGCTTGACGATCTTGACGCCCGGAACCTCCTCGGCAATCTCCTCCAGGTGCGGCGCGATCATCTTGCACGGTCCGCACCATTCCGCCCAGAAATCGACGACCACGGTGTCCGACGAGGACAGCACGTCGGTATCGAAATTCGCATCGGTAGTGGCATGGGTTGCCATCGCGGTTCTCCTGATGATTCCTCGAAACAGAACGTAGGTAGCCGCATTGGCAGGGTCAAGCGGCCGGAACAGGCAATACACCGATCGCCGAGAGCGCCCTGTCCAGCATGTCCGCCGGCAGGCGCATGACCGCCGGCCCGGCCGTCCAGACCAGCGCGACATCGACATCGACCCTGCCGGTCGCCTCGCTGACGAGCCGGCGATAGAGCGCGAGTTGGGTGACATAGGCGGGCTCCACCGCGCCAGGCTCTGCCGGTACGATACGGTCCGTCTTGAAATCGACGATTGCGGCCCGTTCCGCGGTGATCAGAAGGCGGTCGATCTGCCCGCTGACGGCATAACGGCCGCCGGCGGTTTCCGCGTACCCGGCCACCGGCACCTCGGCCCGCGTGCCCGGGCCGAAGACGTCGGCAAGCTCCGGATGATCGATCACGGCGAGCGCTTCGGCGATCCACGCGGCATGGTCGGTGCCGGCCAGCGGGAAGTTCTGCATCAGCCAGCGTTCCGCCAGCCTCTGCCGCTGCGGCCCGGGCACGCCCGGCAGGTGCTGCAGCAGCGTATGGATCGCCCGCCCGCGCAGCATGGGGGCGGAAAGACCGCCCGCCGGCCCGGCGAGCGCGCCGGCGGCTGCCTGCAGCACGGGCTCCGTCGGCGTGTCCGGTTCGGCCAGCGCCCGCGACGGCCGGAGCGGCTCGGGCACGTGCGGCGGCGGCTCGGCCGGCCGGTCGAGCCAGTCCGGAAAATGCTTCTCGCGATCGATGATTGCCCCGTCCTGGGCGGGCGCCTCAACCTTCGGCCCGGCGAGCGGCGGCCGGTCCGGCCCGTCCAGCATGTCGGGCCAGACGAACGGAGCCGTCAGTTCGTCGTCATCGCCCACGGCCGAATCCGGAACCAGTGCGTGCCTCGCCAGTGCGTACCAGCAATCGTCCGGTGTCTGCCTCTTCTTCAGGCCGCAGAGATAGAGCCGGTCGCGAGCCCGCGTCATGCCGACATAGAGCAACCTGGCATATTCGTCCGATGCCGTCCTGTCCTCAGCTTCCGTATGCGTTCTTTCGATCAGGCTCGCCTTGGCCCTGCCCTGGCGGGCGAGCAGCGCCGGCGCCGCCGGATCGCCGAACTTCAGCAGTGGATCGCGTTGCGATGTACTGACGATCCGCGATCCGGTATCGACCAGGAACACGATGTCCCCCTCCAGCCCCTTGGCGCCGTGCACGGTCATCACGCGCACATCCTCCGCCCGCTCGTCGCTCTCGCGCTTGATGTCGCTTGTCAGCCCGCGGATATGGGCGGCGAAACCCTGAAGGCTCGCCGGTTCGCTCCGCTCGTAGGCGAGCGATTCAGAAAGGAACACGTCAAGCACGTCGTCGGCCTCGCCGCCGAGCCGCTGAACCAGCGCCTTGCGGCCCCCGTCCGGCCCGAGCACGCGGGAGAAGAAACGGAACGGCGTCACCTGGTCGGCCATCGCCCGCCAGCGCGAAAGCGTGTCGAACGCTTTCCGGTGGCGCGGGTCCGGGCTCTCCGCGAGGCTTTGCCACAGGCCGCCGCTTCGCTCCGCCGCCAGCGCGATCAGGTCGTCGTCGTTAAGCCCGATCAGCGGCGATTTCAGGCAGGCGGCGAGCTGCAGGTCGTCTTCCGGCAAGAGCATCACGTCGGCGAGCGCAAGGCAGTCCAGCACGGCGATATGGCTTGAGACGCCGACCCTGTCGGCGCCCGCCGTGGCGATACCGGCGGTCCGGAGCGCCCTGTTGATCGCGGTGAAGAAGGCGTCCCGCTTGCGCACCAGGATCAGGATCTCGCCGGCCGTCACCCGTTTGCCGGAGGGCAGCGTGCCGGCGTCGAGCAGCCCGCTGATCTCGCCGGCGATCCGTTCGGCGAGCGCCTTCTCCACCTGCGTCGGCGTATCCCACGGCTCAGTCCAGTCCTCCGGCGGCTCGTCCTGGACCGCCACCTCGCGCGGCCAGACGATGACATGGCCGGGCTCGCTCAGGCGGTGGGCGCTGTGAAGCTCGTAGATGCCGCCGGTCACCTTTCCGGAATTCGGGTCTGCCTTGAAGACGGCGTCCACCGCATCGAGCACCTGGCTGGTGGAGCGGAACGAAAGGGCCAGCGGCGCGCGCCGGAACTCCATGTCGGCCTGTTCGACGAGGCGGAGGAAGCGGTTTTCCATCTCCGCCAGCATCGCCGGGTTGGCGCCCTGGAAGCTGTAGATCGATTGCTTGTCGTCGCCGACTGCGAAGATCGTCCGCACCGTGTCCGAGGCGGTCTTGCCGGCGAAGAAGTCGCCGGCCAGCGCATCGATGATCGCCCACTGCGCCGGGCTGGTGTCCTGGGCCTCGTCGACGAGGATGTGGTCGATCCGGCTGTCGAGCTTGTAGAGCACCCAGGCGGCCGCCTCCGACTGCTCCAGCAACGCCCGCGTGCGGGCGATCAGGTCGTCGTAGTCGAGCAGCCCCAGCCGTTCCTTGGCGGCACGGTACCGCTGGAGGATCTCGTACCCGACGGTCAGCAGCGCTTCGGTTTCCTGCGCCGTCGCAAGACTGTTCAGCCTGTCGAGAAGGTCGAGGCAGAGTTCGACGTCGGCCTCGAAATGATCCACGAAACCGCCGATCTCGTCGGCGACAAACTTGGTGACCCGGCTGCCCGCCTTCCTCGGCTCCCTGTCGGCCTTGAGGTAGAACTCGAAAACCCGCTCCGCGCGTTCGGCC
>DATHRP010000642.1:0-2732 GCA_035465195.1 Afifellaceae bacterium
CGGAATCCGGACAGCCGGTCGCCAAGCCGTTCGAGAAGCTCTTGCCCGTTCACGTGCTGTTTCCAGTCTTTTCAAGCTCTTGCGGCAGTGCGTTCGCCCATCGTGTGATCGATCCGGCCCCTAGACACACCACCATGTCGCCCGGCTGCGCGATATCGCGGATCATTGCCGGAAGCTCGGCCTCGTCGGCGAGCGGGCGCGCGTCGCGATGCCCGCCGGCCCGCAGGCCTTCGACGAGCGCGTCGCGGCTCGCCCCTTCGATCGGATCCTCGCCGGCCGGGTAGACCTCGGCGACCAGCACCGTGTCGGCCTCGTTGAAGCAGGCGCAGAATTCGTCGAACAGGCTTTTCAGCCGCGTATATCGGTGCGGCTGGACCACGGCGATCAGCCGGCCGCTCGTCGCCGACCGGGCCGCCTTCATCACCGCGCCGATCTCCACCGGGTGGTGGCCGTAATCGTCGTAGATCTGCACGCCGTTCCACGTCCCGGTCAGGGTGAAGCGCCGCTTGACGCCGCCGAAGCCGGCCAGCCCGGCCCGCACTTCGTCCGGCGAAATGCCGAGCGCCAACGCCACACCGATCGCCGCGACCGCGTTGGAGACATTGTGCTCGCCGGGCATCGGCAGCTGCAGGTCGCCGATCGTCTGGACCTCGCCGCTGATCCGGTTGCGCCATTCCACGGAAAAGCACGCCTTGCCGTCCTTGTAGGTGATATCGCCGTAGCGCACCTCCGCCTGGCGGTTGCGCCCGTAGGTGATGATGCGCCGATCCTCGATGCGCTTGACCAGCGCCTGAACCTCCGGATGGTCCATGCACATGACGGCGAAGCCGTAGAACGGTACGTTCTCGACGAACGCGATGAAAGCCTCGCGCAGCCTGTCGAACGTGCCGTAATGATCGAGGTGTTCCGGATCGATGTTCGTGACCACTGCGACATCGGCAGGCAGCTTGACGAACGTGCCGTCGGATTCGTCGGCTTCCACCACCATCCAGTCCCCGGTGCCGACGCGGGCGTTGCTGCCGTAGGCGTTGATGATGCCGCCGTTGATCACCGTCGGGTCCATCCCGCCTGCATCGAGCAGCGCCGCCACCATAGATGTCGTCGTCGTCTTGCCGTGCGTGCCACCGACGGCGATGGACGATTTCAGCCGCATCAGTTCCGCCAGCATCTCGGCCCGACGGACAACCGGCAGGCCGCGCGCCCTCGCCTCCACCAGTTCCGGATTGCCCCGCTTGATCGCCGAGGAGACAACGACCACCGCCGCATCCTTGAGGTTTGCCGCGTCGTGGCCGATGGCAACCTCGATGCCGCGCTCGCGCAGCTTCTGGACGTTCGGATTGTCGGACATGTCGGAGCCCTGGACGCGGTACTCCTGGTTCGCCAGCACATGGGCGATGCCGCTCATGCCGATACCGCCGATGCCAACGAAATGGATCGGTCCGATGTCCTGCGGCATTTTCATTTTCGTTCGTTCCTTCGCAATTCTTCCGGCCCCGGCCGGTCAGATGGCCACCTTTTCAACGAGATCGGCGAGGCTGGCAACAGCATTCACGTTGCCCTGGCTCCTGGCCGCTTCAGCCGCGGAGGCGAGTTGGTCGGGCGACATGATCAGCTCGCGGAGCCTTTCCGCGAGAATTTCCCGGCTCAGATCCGCCTCGCGGTACATCCAGCCGCCGCCGGCCTTGCAGAAGGCGCCGGCATTGGCCGCCTGGTCATGGTCGAGGGCGTGGGGATAGGGGACGAGGATCGCCGGCCGGCCGACCGCGGAGAGCTCGGCCACTGTCGACGCTCCGGCCCTTGCGATCACCAGGTGGGCATTGGCGAGCCGTTCCGGCATATCGCGGAAGAACGGCGACAGTTCGGAATCGACGCCGAGGTCACGGTATGCAGTCCTCGTGCGCTCCAGGTCCTCTTCGCGCGCCTGCTGCACAATCGCGAGCCGCGCCCGCAGCGGAGTTTCCAGAGTTGCGACCGCTGCTGGAACGAGGTCGGAGAAGACGCGTGCGCCCTGGCTGCCGCCGAAGACCAGTAGCCGGAACGCGCCGTCCGGGCCCGGAGCCTGGTAAGGCCGGGCACCGGCATCGGCGACGGCCTTGCGGACGGGATTGCCGACATGGACCACCGTGGAAGCCCTCTCGCCTCCTGCCGGATCGGCCATGCCGGTGGCGAGCTTTGCGCCAAAGCGGATCAGCAGGCGGTTCGCGCGTCCGAGCACGGCATTCTGTTCATGCACGATGGCCGGCAATCCGGCGAGCCGCGCAGCCATGATCGGCGGCACGCTCGGATAGCCGCCGAACCCGACCACGGCGGACGGCTTCAACCGCTTGAGCAAGGCCCGCGACGCCAACAGCCCGGACGCCAGCCGCCATAACGACGGGACGAGCTTGAGCGGATGGCCCGAAAGCGTCGCCGAGGGGATAGTGTGGACATGGGACTCCGCGATACCGTCGATGAAGGCGCCGACGCGGCGGTCGGTTGCGATATGCACGTCGTGTCCACGCCCGGCCAGCGCCTCGCGCAGCGCCATCGCCGGAAACACATGGCCCCCGGTGCCGCCGGCCACGAGCAGGATCGTCTTGCCCATCAGCTGCGCCTGTTCAGGTCGGGTCCACCGCAAGCGCGCGCGGCACCACCGTCACCTGCTGGTCGGGCCTTCGCCTCGACAGCGCCAACAGGAAGCCCATCGTGATGGCCGACGACAGCATCGCCGAGCCGCCATAGGAGATGAACGG
>DATHRP010000643.1:0-13609 GCA_035465195.1 Afifellaceae bacterium
GTTGACATGCTGTCCGCCGGCGCCCGACGAGCGCATTGTATCGATGCGGATATCCTCGTCGCGGATATCGACGTCGACATCCTCCGCTTCCGGCAGCACGGCAACGGTCGCCGCCGATGTCTGGATACGTCCGCTCGATTCCGTCACCGGCACGCGCTGAACCCTGTGCACGCCGGATTCGAACTTGAGCCGCGCGAACACGCCCCGCCCGGTCACGGAAGCGATAATCTCCTTGTAGCCGCCGACCGTGCCCTCGCTCGCCGACAGCACCTCGATCTTCCAGCCCTTTTCGGCGACATAGCGCTCGTACATACGGAACAGGTCGCCGGCGAACAGGGCCGCCTCGTCGCCGCCGGTTCCGGCCCTGACCTCGATGATCGCGCTGCCCGCGTCCGCCGCATCCTTCGGCAGAAGCAAAACCTGAAGTTCTTCGTTGAGCCCCGCGATCCGTTCTTTCAACTCGTGCTGCTCGGCTTCGGCCAGCGCGCGCATTTCATGGTCGCTGCCGGGATCGTCCATCAGTTGCCGGGCATCGTCGAGCTGCCGTTCCGCGTCGAGCAGTTCGCGCGCCTTGGCGGCAACGTCGTCGAGCTCCGCCAGTTCGCGCGACAGGCGCACGAACGTCTCGGTCTCGGGCGCCGAGGCAAGCTGCGCGGTGATCTCCTCGTGCCGGGAGATGACGGACTGCAATCGCTCTGCGGGAATCATCATGACGCTAACGCCGGACCGCTCAGACCGGAATGCGATGCTTGTCGGCCCAGGCCCGTAGTTCCGTGCGGACATCGGAGCCTGTCAGGCCCTTGTCGACGATATGCAACAGATGGTCGCGCATCGGCTCGAGTTCCAGCGCAAGGATCATCGCCTTGACCGGGCCGATCGCCGCCGGGGCCATGGACAGCGTGCGGTAGCCAAGGCCGATCAGCGCCATCGCCTCCAGCGGCCGGCCGGCGATCTCGCCGCAGAGCGCGAAGGGAACATCCGCTTCATTCGCCTTGTCGGCGATCTTGAGCAAGGCTCGCAGGAACGAAGGGCTCAGTGGATCGAAGCGGCCAGACAGCCTGGTATTGCCCCGGTCGCTTGCCATAATGAACTGCATCAGGTCGTTGGAGCCGACAGACAGGAAATCGACCGACTGCAACAATTCCTCCAGTTGCCACAGCAGCGAGGGAACCTCGACCATCACCCCGAGCTTGACGCTGTTCGCAATCGGATGGCCGTGTCGCTTGAGGTGGGCGACTTCACGGTCGACCAGTGCCTTGGCGTGCCGGAACTCCGACACCTCGGTCACCATCGGGAACATCAACCGAAGCTCGCGCCCAACCGACGCCTTCAGAAGCGCCCTCACCTGCGTCTTCAGCAGCGCCGGCCTGTCGAGGCCGAGACGGATCGCCCGCCAACCCATGGCCGGGTTCTCTTCCGCCGGCGCCCTGAGATAGGGCAGCACCTTGTCGCCGCCGACATCCAGCGAGCGGAACGTCACCGGCCGATCGCCGCAGGTATCGAGAACCTGTGCGTAGAAGGCCTGCTGCTCGCTGAGCCGCGGGAAACTGCTGGCGATCATGAACTGTAGTTCCGTCCGGAACAGGCCGATGCCGCTCGCCCCGGCTTCGTCGAGATGGGGCAGGTCCATGATCAGGCCCGCATTCATCTGCAGCGAAATCTCGATGCCGTCTTGTGTCGCCGCCGGACGACCGCGCAGCTGCTGGAACTGCTCCTGCCGGCGCGCTCTGAACCGGACCTTGTCGGCATAGGCGCTCTCGATATCGACGGGCGGTCTAAGCTGCACTTCGCCGGTCTCGCCGTCGACGATGATGGCGTCACCCGGTTCCACCAGGGCGACCACGTCGTTGAGCTGTCCGACCGTGGCGATCCCGAGCGCGCGGGCGACGATCGCAACATGGCTTGTCGGCGCCCCGTCTTCCAGCACAAGGCCGCGCAGGCGCTCGCGGTCATAGTCGAGAAGTTCCGCAGCGCCCATCGAGCGGGCGACAATGATGGCGTCGTCCGGAAGGTCGCCCTCCAGCGGACCGTGAGGGCGGCCCATCAGTTCGCGCAGCAGCCGGTTGGCCAGGTCGTCGAAATCATGAAGCCGATCGCGAAGGAACGGATCGGGCTGCCGCGACATCCGGGCGCGCGTGTCGCTCTGCACCTTTTCCACCGCTGCTTCCGCCGTCAGGCCGGCACGGATCGCCTCGTTGAGTCGGCGCGTCCAGCCGCGGTCCTGGGCGAACATCCGGTACGCCTCGAGGATATCGCGATGCTCGCCCTGGCCGGCTTCAGCGCCGCGCGCCAGAATGTCGTCGACCGACAGCCGGAGGCTCGCCATGGCCGCATCGAGCCGCTTCAATTCGTGTTCGGTATCCTCGGCGATCAACTGGGTGACGACGATGCGCGGTTCGTGCAGCACCACGTGACCGAGGCCGATCCCGTCGGCGAACGAGGCGCCGGTCAGCCGCACCGGCCGGTTAAGATCGAGATCGGCGCCGGGGACCGCCAGGTCCTCCAACTCGCCGGCGGCGATCATTTCCGCCATCACCATGGCAGTCGTCTGAAGCGCCTCCACCTCCTCGTCGAGATAGGAGCGGTAGGACTGGTTCTGCACGACCAGCACGCCGAGCGTGCGGCCGGCGCGCAATATCGGCACGCCGAGGAACGAATGGAACCGTTCTTCACCCGTTTCCGGCAGATAGGCGAAAGCCGGATGGGACTGGGCGTCAGGCAGGTTGAGCGTCCGCGCTTCCGATGCGATCAGGCCAACGAGGCCGCGGCCGAGCGGCAACGTCGCACTGTGAACGGAGGCCTGGTTCAGACCCTCACTGGCGTATAGCTCAAGAACATTGTCCGCGCGCAGGACGTAGCAGGAGCACACCTCCGCCACCATGTTCGACGCGATCAGCCCGACAATCTTGTTCAGCCGTTCCTGGGCTCCGATCGGCTCCGCCATGACTTCGCGCAGTCTGCGCAGAAGCACCCGCGGCCCGGCCAGGGACCCTCGCATTGCCGTCAATTCAGCCTCCTTCGATCAGCGCGGAGCGCCGATCCGGCTTTACGCCTCAGGTCTTGTCCAGATCGTATATTGAATGGAGGGTGCGTACCGCAAGTTCGGTAAACGCCGCCTCGATCAAAATCGAAATCTTAATTTCCGACGTCGTTATCAGCAGAATGTTAATTCCGCGCGAAGCCAGCGCCTCGAATGCCTGGGCGGCGACACCGGCATGACTGCGCATGCCGATGCCGATTACCGACACCTTGGCGACATCGTTCGAACCGCTGACGGATTCGTAACTGACTTGGGGACCGAGATCGTTGATCAGCGTCATCGCCCGATCATAGTCGGATGTCGGCACCGTGAACGTCACGTCGGTGGTGCGGCCGTCCTCCGAGATATTCTGGACGATCATGTCGACATTGATGCCGGCCTTGGCGAGCGGGCTGAAAATGCTTGCCGCAATGCCCGGCCGATCCTCGACACCGCGCAGCGTTATCTTCGCCTCGTCCTTGGAGTAGGCGATTCCCGTCACAAGCTGCTTTTCCACGATTTCGTCCTCATCACAGATCAGGGTTCCGACCGGCTGGTTGCCCGGTCCGTTCTGCGGCGCTTCCGGGTCGTCGAACGACGAACGCACGAAGGTTCTGACACCGTGCACCATTGCAAGCTCCACCGACCGCACCTGCAGCACCTTCGCTCCGAGCGAAGCCATTTCCAGCATTTCTTCGAACGCCACCCGCTCCAGCCGGCGCGCGGCGGGCACGATGCGCGGATCGGTGGTGTAGACGCCGTCCACGTCGGTATAGATGTCGCACCGTTCGGCGCCGATCGCAGCCGCGACCGCGACGGCGCTGGTATCCGAACCGCCGCGGCCGAGGGTGGAGATCCGGTTGTCGGGACCAACGCCCTGGAAACCGGCGATCACGGCCACCTGGCCGCGCTCCAGCCGTTCGTTCAGCACCGCCGCGTCGATATCCTTGATCCTGGCCACGCCATGCGCACCGTCGGTGCGGATCGGGATCTGCCATCCGAGCCAGGATCGGGCGTCGACGCCCATGCCCTGGAGCACGATCGCGAGCAGCCCGACCGTCACCTGCTCGCCCGAGGCGACAACGGTGTCATATTCGCGGGCATCGTGCAGCAGACCGGCTTCGCGGCATAGTCCGACCAGCATGTTCGTGGTGCCCGCCATAGCCGAAAGCACCACGGCAACCTGGTGTCCGGCATCGACCTCCCGCTTGACGTGCCGCGCCACGTTGCGGATGCGCTCCATGTCGGCGACGGAGGTTCCGCCGAATTTCATGACGAGACGGGACATGCGGAATGGTCCGTAACCGGATTGCCTCAATACGGTTGATAATCGCCGGCGGCCGATCGTCGATCCGGTGTCCGATACGACTGCTTATCGTGCAAGCGGCCTCTTTATCCGCTCTTTGACCGAGGGGCAACCGGTTCGTCACGCCTTGACTTCACTGCCGGGACCATCACATCCATGCTGGTACCGCCGTTCCGGAGGGGCGGCGCGAGCCATACGGTAACGAAAGCGAGCAGCATGAGCCCCAACCCG
The DNA here is from genome assembly GCA_035465195.1 of Afifellaceae bacterium. GTDB lineage: Bacteria > Pseudomonadota > Alphaproteobacteria > Rhizobiales > Afifellaceae > CAMYKZ01. Next base: position 4,557 of record DATHRP010000643.1, read on the forward strand.
AGCGCAGCAGGCGGCAAGCCGGCCAGCATCGATCCGGCCGAAGTCGAGAAATTCAGCCGCCTTGCGTCGGAGTGGTGGGATCCCCAGTCCAAGTTCAGGCCGCTCCACAAATTCAATCCTGTCCGCCTGACCTACATCAGGGACCAGGTATGCCGCCATTTCACACGGGATCCGAAAGCGGCCGCGCCGTTTGCGGGCCTGCGCTTCCTTGACGTCGGCTGCGGCGGCGGCCTGTTGTGCGAACCGGCCGCACGTCTCGGCGCCGAAGTTGTCGGCATCGACCCGGCCGAAAGCAATATCGAGGCGGCGGGGATCCATGCGGCCGCGTCCGGCCTCGCGGTCGATTACCGCCAGACTTCCGCCGAGGAACTGCAGGCGGCCGGCGAGACTTTCGATGTGGTGCTGTGCATGGAAGTCGTCGAGCATGTCGCCGACGTCGAAGCATTCCTGGCCGCATGCGCCGCCATGGTCCGGCCCGGCGGCCTAATCTTCGTCGCCACCATAAACCGCACGCTCAAGGCCTATGCGCTTGCCATCGTCGGCGCCGAATACGTGCTGCGCTGGCTGCCCCGCGGAACCCACCAGTACGACAAGCTGGTCCGGCCGGAAGAAATCCACACGGCGCTCGCGGCCGCCAACCTGGCCACGATCGACGAAAGCGGCGTCAGTTACAATCCGCTCGCCGACCGCTGGAACCTGTCGCGCGACATGGACGTGAATTACATGATTGTCGCAGGCCGGCCCGCTTCGAACGGCTAGTTCCGGTCCTCGGGAAGCACCGGCAGCGGCAACACCTCGATACCTTCCTCATTGAGGCTCTTCACCTCGTCCGGAGCGGCCTCGCCGTAAATGCTCGTTTCCTCGCGCTCGCCGTAATGGATCTTGCGCGCCTCCTCGGCGAATTGCGGGCCGACATATTCCGCATCCGCGGTGACCTTCTCGCGAAATTCCCGCAGCAGCGTCATCGCCTCCGGCGGCAGCGACCGCTGCCCGGCGACCGGCACCTTCTTTTGCGTATCCTCGGCGGCTTCGCGGTCGGCTCTCGATCTCAACGTCGAAACCGACGGGGTCATCAGCGCTTTGGCGACATCGGCGGAACCGCACAGCGGGCAGGTGACGCGGCCGTCGGACCGCTGTTCATCGTAGGCCGCGGAGCCGGAAAACCAGGCTTCGAATTCGTGACCGTCGCGGCAGATTTGGCTGTAGCGGATCTTCAGGCGGACTTCGCCATGACCGGCGCCTCCGGCGGCCGGAATGACCGCTCGTTCTTGAGGGCGGGAATTCGCTGTCGGGCATCGGCCGATGCCGCGGTGTCGATGTCGGCGACGATCACGCCGGCGCCGGTATCGCCGCATTCCGCCAGGATCTCGCCCCACGGCCCGACAATGATCGAATGGCCGTAAGTCTCCCGCCCGTCGGCGTGATGGCCGGCCTGTGCGGCGGAAATCATGAAGGCGCCGTTTTCGATGGCGCGGGCCCGCTGCAGGACATGCCAGTGGGCCTCCCCGGTCTGCCGGGTGAAGGCCGCCGGCGCCGTCAGCACCGAGGCACCGGCATGGGCCAGCGCCCTGTAGAGCGCCGGAAAACGCACGTCGTAGCAGATCGATATGCCGAGCCGCCCCCACGGCAGGTCCGCGATCTCGGCCTGTGTTCCGGGTACGTAGACCGCCGATTCCCGCCAGCTTTCGCCGTTCGGTAGGTCGACGTCGAACAGATGGATCTTGTCGTAGCGCAGGATGATGCCGCCGTCTGCGCCGAACAGGTAGGAACGGTTGGCGATCTTGCCGCCGCCGGCGTCGAGCGCCAGCGAACCGATATGCAGCACGATGCCAAGTTCGCTTGCCAACGCAGAAAATGCCTTGACCGCCGGATCGTCCTCCTCGCGACGGATGGCCTCGACAAGCTTGCCGCGGCTGCGCTGGACGATATTGGTCATCTCCGGGGTCTGTACGTAATCCGCGCCCTGAGCCGCCGCTTCGCGCACCAGGCCGTCCACCGTGGCGATATTCTCATCAACATCGGCGGTGGAGCAGAGTTGGATGCAGGCGGCGCGAAAGGTCATTGCGTTAGTCGTCCCGTCTTCCCGTAACACCTCATGCGACGGAGCCCAGCAGGTCGTCAAGTTCGCCGTTTCGCTCCAGCGTGATCAGTTCGTCGTAACCGCCGACATGGCGATCGCCGGCGAAAACCTGCGGATAGGTCGTCCGGCCCGACCGTTCGGCCATTTCCCTGCGCAGTTCCGGCGAGAATGTGGCGTCGATTTCCTCGAAGGCGACATTATTGCGTTCAAGAAGCGATTTCGCTGCCTGACAGTAGCCGCAGAACTGGCGTGTATAGATCGTAACCCCAGCCATCAGGATCCATCCAAAAGCCCGAAAACACAGCATATAGTCGAGTGTTAACGAATTTCCAAACGCCCTCGCGCGGCATTCGCAGCACTACAGGCAGACATTGGCGAATGTCAGGACGTCGACCGCTTCGGCACCGCCCCGCAGCAACGCCCGGCTCGCCGCCTTGACGGTCGCGCCGGACGTATAGACGTCGTCGACCAGCAGTACCCGCACGCCCGCGAGGTCGGCTCTGCGCTGCTCGGGAACCCGGAATGCGCCGCGGACGTTGGTCTGCCGCTCGCCGGCCGAAAGGCCGACCTGCTGCCGCGTCTTCCGGCGCCGTTCCAGCAGGAACGGGTCGTTGCGGATCCCTGAACGACGCGAAATCTCGGCTGCCAGGATCTGTGACTGGTTGTATCGCCGCCGCCACAGGCGCCAGCGGTGAAGCGGGACCGGGACGATGACGTGACAGCGTGCGAGCAGCGGCTCTCCAGCCCGAACCATAGCGGTCGCCATCACTCTGGCGACCTCATGCCGGTCCTGGTATTTCAGGGCATGCACCAGGGCCTGGGCTTCCGGCCCGTAGCGCACGGCAGCGCGGGCGGCCTCGAATGGCGGCGGATCGGCGATCGCCTGGGCCGAGACGATGCCGTCGCCGATCCTGTAGGCGAACGGCGTGCCGTAGACGGCGCAGACAGGCTCGCTAATGAACGGCATCGCCATCCAGCACTCCGCGCAGAGCGCGTCGCCGCGGCCGACCGCGACGCGGCAAGCGGGGCAGACCGGCGGCAACAGCAGGTCGATGCAGCGATCGCGAAGCGATCGCCAGCGCCCCCTGGCGCCCGTTCCGGCATTGGTCGCGATACTCATCTCACCGCTGTCTTCAACCGCCATGCTGTTCCATGCTATCGCGGCCCCGCTGAACAGTCAGCCCCGATACCGCAAGGGGCCGCTAGGAGCGCCATGAGCGTACCCACGATCGTCGACAGACAGCTGCTGCGCCGCAGGTTCGCGCGCGTCGCCCGGAGACCGGGATCCGACTGCGGGTTCCTGCTGGCTCGTGCCATCGACGATCTCGACTTGCGCCTGTCGGCGGTCGAGCGGCGCTTCGGCGTAGCCCTTGCACTATCCGGCTTTACACCAGACCTTGCGGAAAGACTGGCCGGTAGCGGCAAGGCGGAGACCGTATTCCGTATGGAGCCCGCGCCCGAACTGACCGGCGGGGGCCGGTTCGCGACATTCGTCGCCGACGAGGAGCGGCTTCCGCTGGCGCCCGAATCCGTCGATCTGGTCGTGAGCGCCCTCGCATTGCAGTTCGTCAATGACCTGCCCGGCGCACTGCTGCAAATCCGCCGGGCACTCCGGCCCGATGGCCTGTTTCTTGCCTCGCTTATTGGCGGCGAAACCTTGCACGAACTGCGCCGGTCTTTCACGCAGGCCGAAAGCGAGCTGCGCGGCGGCGCCGGCCCGCGATTCCTGCCGCTTGCCGACGTCCGTGATCTCGGCGGGCTGCTGCAACGCGCGGGCTTCGCGCTGCCGGTCGCCGACCGCGACCTCGTGACCGTGCGCTACGATACTGCTTTCGACCTGATGCACGACCTGCGCGCCATGGGCGCCGCCAACATGCTGGCCGACCGCGAGAAGCGGCCGCTCAGACGGGACGTGCTGACGGCCGCTGCCCAGATCTACCAGGAGCACTTCAGCGACCCGGACGGCCGGATTCGTGCGACCTTCGAGATAATATCGCTTTCAGGATGGGCGCCGCACGACAGCCAGCAGAAACCGGCCGCACGGGGATCCGCGCAGACCAGCCTGGTCGACGTACTCGGCAGGAAGAAACACGATGAAGACGGCTGACTGACGCGCTGTCAGACCATGGCAGCTCCGATCGCTGCTATCGTTTCGTAAAGACTGCTCAGTGTACCGCCGGTACCCCAGATCGCAACGATCGTTACCGAAATGATCCCAACGATCAATCCGTATTCGATTGCGGTCGCTCCCCCCTCATCCGACCGGAACTTTGTAAACAAGGTTCTCAGTTTCATATTCAGGCCTTCCGCTCCACAGACCGGTCACAACAGCTCGACCAGGCTGCTAATCAAGGGTTCGTCGGCGGGCGGCATTGGGAAATCGCGCAAGCTGCTCGGTCTGACCCATCGCAAGATCTGACCCTCACGCGCCCTGGCAATACCGGTCCAGCGACGACACACGAACAGTGGCATTAACAAATGAAAGCTTTCATAATCGTGGCTCGCAAAGGTCAGCGGTGCGAGACACGGTTTCGTAACGTTAACCCCCAGCTCCTCGGCCAATTCACGGATCAGCGCGTCCTCAGGCGATTCACCATCTTCGACCTTGCCTCCGGGAAATTCCCATAGGCCAGCCATGGACTTGTCCTGCGGACGCTGGGCGATCAGAACCCTGTTGTCGGTGTCCAGGAGAGCGCAGGCGACCACCAGAACGAGCTTCGTCATCGACGGCTCAACTGCGGTAATCGGCGTTGATCGAGATGTAGTCGTGGGTCAGGTCGCAGGTCCAGATCCGTGCCTCTCCGGCCCCCAGACCGAGCTCGACCGTTAAATCCAGCGCGCTGTTTTTCATATAATTTGAGACAATTTCTTCCGAATAGGATGGATCGCGTTCACCATTGAGAGCGACTTGGTGCTCGCCGAAGCGGATCGACAGGAGGTCGCGATCGGCCGGCTCGCCCGACTTGCCGACGGCCATGACCACCCTGCCCCAATTGGCGTCCTCGCCTGCGAACGCCGTCTTGACCAGTGGCGAATTGGCGATGCTGAGGGCAACCTTCCGTGCGGATTCGTCGGATACCGCGCCGCGCACCCGCACCTCGACGAACTTGGTCAGCCCCTCGCCGTCCTTGGCCACCTGCATGGCCAGGTCGCGGCAGACCGCGTCGACGGCATCGTGGAAACCCTGCAGCGCCGGATCGCCGGGATCGTCGATCCGCGCCGCGCCTTCGGCCATGCCCGTAGCGAACAGCATCAGGGTATCGGACGTCGACGTGTCGCTGTCGACTGTCACGCAGTTGAAACTGCCGGCTACCGCCCGCTCGATCGCCGCCTGCAGCACGGCCGGACCGAGCGGAGCGTCGGTGAAGACGAAGGACAGCATGGTCGCCATGTCCGGCGCGATCATGCCCGACCCTTTTGCGATCCCGACGACGCCGATCTCTGATGTGCCGAGCTTCGCGCTCCTGCCGCTGACCTTGGGATAGCTGTCCGTCGTCATGATGGCGCGGGCGGCATCGAGAAACCGGTCCGGCTGCGCGCCTTCGGCAAGGGCATTAAGATGTGCGGCGAATGGTGCCGGATCGAGCGGCTCGCCGATCACGCCTGTGGACGCCAGGAAAACCTCTTCCGGCCGGCAGCCCGCCGCGCCAGCCGCGGCTTCGGCCGTTGCAAGCGTCGAGGTGCGGCCGCGCATTCCCGTGAACGCATTGGCATTGCCGGAATTGACGACGAGGGCACGCGCCTTGCCGCCGGCCAGGTGCTCGCGGCACCATTCCACCGGCGCGGAAGCGCATTTGGAGCGCGTGAACACCCCGCCGACGCTGGCGCCGCCATCGAAGCAGACAAGCAGCAGATCCTTGCGGTTCCGGTACTTGATGCCCGCTTCCGCCGTCGCCATGCGAATGCCGGCGATTTTCGGCAGCTCCGGAAACTCCGCCGGTGCGAACGGCGATATCCACGTCATGACGCCCCTCCCGATGCAGGCGCCTCGAGCCGCGTAGCCCGAGCCTGTAGTGGCCTATTCGGCCGGCTTGTCGACGACCTCAACCGGCGTCTTAGCCTTTAGATCTTCCATGAGCGCTTCGTATTTCTTCTGCATCACGACCTGGCGGATCTGGTCGGAAACGTCGGCAACCGGCGGCGGGCTAGTCATCCGCTTGTCCTCAAGCATGATGACATGCCATCCGAACTGGGTCTGCACCGGCTCCTTGCTGTAGCCGCCCTTCTCCAGCGCGAAGGCGGCCTGCTCGAATTCCGGCACCATCCGGCCCTTGCCGAAATAACCGAGATCGCCGCCGTTCGGACCGCTCGGCCCCGTCGATTTCTGACGCGCCAGCGTGGCGAAATCGGTGCCGCTGTCGAGCTCCTTGATGATGGCTTCGGCCTCTTCCTTGCTGGCAACCAGGATATGCCTGGCGCGGGCTTCTTCCTTGGGCTCGAAATTCTTGATCTGCTCCTGATATTCCGTCTCGATCTCTTCATCGGTGATGGAATTCAGGAACTTCTCCTCGACATAGGCATTGCGCAAAGCCCGCGAGCGCAGGTATTCCAGCCGGCGCTTGAAGGTATCGGACTGGTCCAGCCCGGCCTCGCGCGCCGCATTGGCGAGCAGTTCCATGTCGACCAGCATGTTGATCAGCAAGGACTGCCTGCGGCTGGGCTCTACCCGGGCCAGTTGCTCGCCGAAATCCGCCTCTGCCAGCGCGATATCCTCGGTCGTGATCGCCTTGTCGCCGACCCGCGCGACCACATTGTCCTGGGCAAGGGCGGCGTTAAGGATAAAAAGGGTTGTCAGGACTGCGGACAGAATACAGTTGCGCAATATCTGGTGGGGTTTCATGAAAGCTCCGCTATCGGGTGAAAAGGCGTCGGCCGCCGGCGTTTGCGGCAGCGGCTCTGACGTTGACATACGTTTCGCACGTTCTTATCTCTCGCCACGGTCGTCGTCTAGTCAGATGGCCGTGAATTGGCATAGATTGTGCCGCGTGGCGGTTGGCGTTGCGCCGGCATCCCGATGCCGGATCGAGTCATTAGTTCGGACCGGAACCCCGACAGACCTGAGGAGGCTGCCGCAAGTTCCGGATCTTTATTGCCTTCTGAAAAGGACCTTTCATGCTCGGCTTGAGTAATTTGGGGCGCAAGGTCTTCGGATCAGCGAGCGATCGTCGCGTAAAGCGCTACGCCCCCACGGTGGAGGCCATCAACGCCATGGAAAGCGAGTTCGAGGCGCTCAGTGACGACGAACTCCGGAGCCGGACCGAGCAGTACAGGCAGGAACTCCAGAACGGCAGATCGCTGGACGACCTCCTGGTTCCTGCATTTGCGCAGGTCCGCGAGGCGGCCAAGCGGACCCTCGGCCAACGTCATTTCGACGTCCAACTCGTCGGCGGAATGGTGCTCAACGAGGGCTCCATCGCCGAGATGAAGACCGGCGAGGGCAAGACCCTCGTGGCGACGCTGCCGACCTACCTCAACGCGCTGACCGGCCGCGGCGTCCACGTCGTGACCGTGAACGACTATCTGGCGCGACGCGATGCGGAATGGATGGGCCAGGTCTACGGTTTCCTCGGCATGACGACGGGTGTCATCGTCCACGGCCTGTCGCCGGACGAACGCCGCGCCGCCTACGCGGCCGACATCACGTACGGCACGAACAACGAATTCGGCTTCGACTATCTGCGCGACAACATGGAGCACGATATCCAGGCCATGGTGCAGCGCGGCCATTATTTCTCCATCGTCGACGAGGTCGATTCCATCCTGATCGACGAGGCGCGCACGCCGCTCATCATTTCCGGGCCCGTCGAGGACAAGTCCGAGCTGTACGGCTCTATCGACGAACTGGTGACGAAGCTCGACGAGAGCGATTACGAGATCGACGAGAAACTGCGGGCGGCGACGTTCACCGAGACCGGTACCGAGCATGTCGAGAGCCTGCTCAAAGAAGCGGGACTGATGAACGGAGAGACACTCTACGATGTCGAGAACGTCTCCGTGGTTCACCATCTCAACAATGCGCTCAAGGCGCACAAGATCTTCCTTCGCGACCGCGACTACATCGTCAAGAACAATCAGGTCATCATCATCGACGAGTTCACCGGCCGCATGATGGAAGGGCGGCGCTTTTCCGACGGCCAGCACCAGGCGCTTGAAGCCAAGGAAGGTGTGGCCATCCAGCCGGAGAACCGCACCTACGCCTCCATCACCTTCCAGAACTATTTCCGGCTTTACGACAAGCTGGCCGGCATGACCGGCACGGCCGCAACCGAGGCCGACGAATTCATGGACATCTACGGCCTCGACGTGGTCGAGGTCCCGACCAATCTGCCGGTCGCCCGCATCGACGAGGACGATGTCGTTTACCGCACCGCGACAGAGAAATTCAAAGCCATCGTGGAGATGATCAAGGAAGTCAGCGAGGCCGGACAGCCGATCCTCGTCGGCACAACCTCGATCGAGAAATCGGAGATTCTTGCCGAACTCCTGAAGAAGGCCGGGGTCAAGGATTTCGAAGTTCTCAACGCCCGCCACCATGAGCGCGAGGCGGCGATCATTGCCCAGGCCGGCAAACCGGGCGCCATTACCATCGCCACCAACATGGCGGGTCGCGGCACGGACATCCAGCTCGGCGGCAATGTCGATATGCGCATTGCAGACGAGCTTGGCGACATGCCCGAAGGGCCTGAACGCGACAAGCTGGAGGCTGAAATCCGTGAGGATTGCGCCAGGCTGAAACGAGAGGCGCTGGAAGCCGGCGGCCTGATGGTGCTCGGCACCGAACGCCACGAGAGCCGCCGCATCGACAACCAGCTGCGTGGCCGTTCCGGCCGGCAGGGTGACCCGGGACGCTCGGTTTTCTTCCTGTCGCTGCAGGACGACCTGATGCGCATTTTCGGCTCCGACCGCATGGACGGCATGCTGCGCAAGCTCGGCCTGAAGGAGGACGAGGCCATCGTCCATCCCTGGATCAACA
>DATHRP010000644.1:0-2861 GCA_035465195.1 Afifellaceae bacterium
CGACACCTTTCATGGGCGAAGGAACCCAGTCCAGTCCGGCGGCATGGACTGCCGCGCGCGCAGTGAAATCAGCATTGATGTTCATTTGCGGCCTCCCCACCCGGAAAGCGTATCGTTGGCATCGGAGAGTCTAGGGCGCAAGCGCGATCGCGGCAACGGTATGCCGGATTTGGCTATTCGAAGAAATCGCCGAATGAGTACCGCACGCCGAAACGGATCTCATGGCTGGCGAGATCCTCGTACCGGATATCGCCGCTCAGCGCCGCATTGTCGTCGACGAGATTGCCCTCGGGGATGTTGAAGTACCGGTATCCCGCGTCCACCGTCCAGTTCGGATTGACGTCGTAGGACAGGCCGGCCATCAGCGCATAGGCGAAGCGGACGTCCTCGTTGGAGAAGTTGCCGAGACCGCCATTATAGTCCCAGTTCATGTAGGCAAACCCGACGCCCGCACCGACATAGGGCGAAATTCCGTTGAAGTAGCCGATATTGCCGTAGCCGTTCAGCATCAGCGCGAACATGGTCGTATCGGTCCGCTCGACCGTGGCGCACGTCGCAGGCCCGCACGGTCCGACCGTTCCGCCTGTCAGACTGGTTTCGGCGCTGAAATCGAGCGTCATGTCGGCGCGGAAATAATCGCCGAAACGACGACCCAGCCCGACACCGACGCGGACACTATCATCAAGATCGGCGTACCCGAAGTTCAGCCGCCCCGCATCCTCGTTGTAGATGACGTCGGTCTCGCTCTGCGGCACGTAGGCGATATCGCCGCGCAGATACCACGCGCCGATTTCCTCCGGCGGCTCGGGAAGCGGTTCCGGCTCGATGATCGGAAACGACTGGCCCCATGCCGCGCCTCCCGACAGGAGGGACATCAGCAGCACGATGATTGCCGTCCTGAATCTAGACACCATCAAAAAGTCCCGAACCCGCGTCGGTATCGCCAATCTGCAACCACTGGCAGTCATCAGGTTCGAAACTACCCGCAGCTTCTTAAGAAGGGCTTAACCATGAACCCTGGGGACTGCGGCAATGCGATTGCACCCCGGCGGCATTGACGGCCGTAGCATCCACGACGAAAGTGAGCGCTCCTGCCCGCCTGCGGAAACCCGGAAAATGCAGCTTCAACGCGGATTGCCCGAATGGAGCACGCTGGTCTTCCTGATCAGCGTCTGGGGCTCGTCCTTTGCGCTCACCAAGATCGCGGTCGAGACGATACCGCCGATCTGGATTCCGGCGATACGCCTGACCCTGGCCGCTTCGCTCCTTGGCATCGCCATGGCCGTCAGGAAGGCGGAATGGCCACGCGGTCTCGGCAACTGGATGTGGCTCACCTGGTTCGCCGTAATCGGCAACATCATGCCGTTCTTCATGATCTCCTGGGCGACACAGCACGTCGCGTCGAGCCTCGCCGGCATCCTGATGGCGATCAATCCGCTCCTCGTGCTGTTGCTCGCCCGGTTCCTGCTTGCCGACGAACCCGTGCGGGTGAACAACGTCGTCGGATTCACGATCGGATTTGCCGGCGTCGTCACGCTGATCGGTCCGGCTGCCATCCTTCGCATGGGCGGCGCCGGTATCGAGCTTGCCGCCCAGCTGGCACTGATCGCCGGCGCATTCGGTTACGCCGCGATGAACGTCACCGCGCGTCTGGCGCCGAACATGGGTCTGACGGCGATATCCGGCGGCACCATGGCCGTTGCCGCGCTGATCGCCGTTGCCACCGCACTGGTGACCGACCCCGGCGGGCTTGCCCGCGTCAGTCCGGCTTCAATGAGCGCGGTCGTGGTGCTCGGCATATTTCCGACGGCCCTGGCGACGCTCGCCGTCTACTGGCTTGTCGGACGTGCCGGATCGCGCTTCCTGGCGACCTCGAACTACGCCGTCCCCGCCTTCGCGGTGTGCGTCGGATGGATCTTTCTCGGCGAGCGTCTGGGCTCGGATGACCTGATCGGATTTGCACTGATCATCGTCGGCATCACGATCAGTGAACAGCCGTGGCGGAGGAAGACGGTCAGGCCGCAGTCTGCAGAGCGTCGATGATCTCGTCGACGATCTCGCCGACCAGGTCGGCGTTGTCGCCTTCGCCCATCACACGGATGACCGGCTCGGTGCCGGACTGGCGGATCACCAGCCGTCCGGTATCGCCGAGCTTTGTCTCGGCCGCGGAAATCACCTGCTTCACCTTCTCGTTCTCGAGCGGCTTGCCGCCCTTGAACCGGATGTTCCTCTTGATCTGGGGAACCGGATCGAAGCGGTGGCAGATTTCCGATACCGGCTTCTGCTCCTGGCAGACGACGGCAAGAACCTGCAGCGCGGCGACGAGACCGTCACCGGTCGTCGAATAGTCCGACAGGATGATATGCCCGGACTGCTCGCCGCCGACGTTGAAGCCGTGCGCGCGCATATATTCGCTGACATAGCGGTCGCCCACCGGTGTGCGGACCATCGCGAGCCCCTGCCCCGCCAGATACCGCTCCAGCCCGAGATTTGACATGACCGTGGTGACGATGCCGTTACCGGAAAGGCGATTTTCCGAACGCCAGAATGCAGCGACCAATGCCATCAACTGGTCGCCGTCGACCACCTGGCCCTTCTCGTCGACGATCACGACGCGATCGGCGTCGCCGTCGAGCGCGATACCGACATCGGCGCGCACCTCGTGGACCTTGCGCGCCAGTGCGCCTGGCGACGTCGAACCGACATCGCGATTGATGTTGTAGCCGTCCGGTTCCACGCCGACGGAAACCACCTCGGCGCCCAGTTCCCACAGCGCCGCCGGCGCCGCCTTGTAGGCCGCGCCGTTTGCGCAATCGACGACGACCGGCATGCCTTCGAAATTGAACTGCCGCGGCAATGTT
>DATHRP010000645.1:0-3312 GCA_035465195.1 Afifellaceae bacterium
TTGCCGCGGTGCGGCGTTAATGCGGCAAGAATATGGTTGCCAAATGCACCGATCCGGGCGATGTTCCTTCCGCACTGGATCGGTATACAGCGCATCCTAAGTATAGCTGCGGCCGGTCCGGTAATAATTTGCCATGGCGCATCCTTGATCTACCGCCATGAGCAGAGGCGACCGGCGCCGATATGCACTACTTGTTCGGCGCCGGCCTTGATCTGACGTCAATTCCCCGAAGCGGGCATCCTTTCCGTTCCGGAGACGTCAGGAGCTTGTTTGGCTGCGGAAAATTCCCGAGCCTTGCGATACCAGTATTCTGCCTTTTCGATATCCGCCGCCATTCCGGCGACCGGCAGACCGGCGAACACATCGGGATCGTAGGTCATGCCCATGCCCTCGGCACCGCGGCTGTCGCCCAGGTCCACCACGCGCTTAAACATCATGCGGGCGGATACGATATCGCCATGCTTGAGAAGGTCATGTCCCCGCTGGAGGAGGATGTCGACGTTCGAACCGCGCCGTGAAACGCTGTTGCCGGCGGGATTAGGGACACTCGGTTCAGACTTGCGGATGTCGATCGAGTTGAGATCGGTGTTTTCGGTCCGCGCCACCTGCTGTTTGGCCGGCTGCCGTTGCTGAGGCTCGACCTGGACCGGTTCGACCTGGGGCGATTCAGAAGGCGCCTTGGCCTCACCCTGGATGACGCCGAACGGAGCACTCGGCGCAAGTCCGGCCACCTTGACGGTTTCCTCCGTCTCGAGCGAGCGCTTGGAGACGCGTCCTGCGTGAGATGCCGATGCCTGTCGCGCAACCGCGTTGGCGCCCCTGATTGCATCTGCGCTGGCCTCGCCACCAATCGATCCGGTGGTCGCCGGCTCGCTTGCAACCTCGGACCCGCCCGATGGATCGAGCGCGCGTTTCTGCGGATCGCTCAGAATGGCCTGGACCACGGAGTCCTGGTTGAAGCGTTCAGCGGATTTGTCGCCGCTCGCCAATGGTTCCAGGTCAGGTCGAACCTCCGCCGTCTGCATCGAAGACGCCGGCGTCTCGGCCGGTATGGCCGGCTTCAGGTCGGCCTCGGGCATCGACGCGGGGGCAGTGGCGCTGTTGTCGGCAACCGCGGTCGTCGCCGCATCGTCGCCGATTGCATTGCCTTCCGGTATGGCGACGGCGGAGCGGTTCTGTTTTCCGGACTGGACATCCGGCGCACCGTTGCCGCCGCTGGCCAGATCGAAGCTGAGGTTGCCGTCAATGCCTTCGCTGGACATGGCCGCCGGACCCTCCTGTTCGGAACCGCCGCCCGGAAGCAACCGGTTCAGAGGATCGATGAACGTGAATGCGCCCGCCACGCCGGCGACGAGAAGAAGCATGACGCCTGCGCCAATAACGCCGGAATGCGACGAGCGGCTTGCAACACCGGCGCGTGCCGCTCGCGGGTCCCATTCGGAATCCGGGATCTGGTCCATTTGCGGATAGCCGGAGAATTGCGCCTCCGGTCGGCTGCCCGGTACGCGTCGTGCCGGCCGCAACCGAAGCCGCCTGCGACGCTGATTGAGCCGCTCGGCCTCTTGTTCGTCACGGCGGGTCACATAATGCGGGTCATTGCCCGGAATTCCGCCGGCCGGGTCGCGAAATTCGCTCGCAAGATGCTGCGGCGGCTCGGCCGGCCGCGGAGCCGGTTGCCGGTATGGCTCTTCCGCTGCCGCCTCCCGGCCAGGAGCGAGCCTGCGGGCCATCGACTGGATCGCGACTTCGGTTTGCGGGTTCTCCGAGGCGCGGCGATAGTCATACCGGGCGGGATCTGAGACATAGTCCACCGGCTTAGCCAGGTCATAGCCGGTGGAGACGCTGAGGTTCGGTCCCTGCGGCATCTGCGGCTTCTGCTCCGGATCCTGCCGGCGTTGAGGGTGTGCGCTCGCGGAAGCGGTCGACGGACTGTGTTCGCTGGACAATTCATGCAGCAATGTCTCGATTTCATCGAGCAGTACGGCATTGTCTGCGGGTTCGCGATCACCGCCATGGTTCGCGGGGCTTTCCGCGAGCCGATCACCGTCGGTATGGTTGGTCTCCGATATCCGCCGGTCCTGCCCGCCTGTGGTCGGCTTGTCGTTTCCCGTCGCACCCATATCGGATCTCCTTTACGCAATGACTTTCAGGAATGTCCGGTATTCCCCGATACTTGATTTGACGCCGTGAACCTGGCGCCGGCGCTGCGCCTTTCGATCGATTTCCAGGCCGGAACGCCCATGTCCGGCCGGCCGGGACCGCGGTCTCCGGCGATGGTGGATTTCGTGATGTTCGGAATGGTGGCGGAACTCAGCCGCCACGCATCACCGCTGGCCGGATTAGCCGACAGGGCCATCGGCCATGATCGGACACTCTGAAACCGCGGCATAGATTTTCCCTCGTCCACCACACAAAACTGCCAGCCCCGATTGAAAATCCGAGATGTCCAGAAGTTCGCCCCAAGCCAGTAGAATTTTGTTCGATGGCAAAAAAATGTCATGATTCGGGCGTCGGTATGATGACGTACCGGAAACAACAACTTTAAATTAAGATTTGTTGCGTTCGCGCGCCACGAGCGCGGCTTCGGACTGTCGGTGACACCTTTTCCTGCACCGCGGTACGATCTGGAATTGCTTCCGCGATATTGTGTTAATGTTTCCGGCTAGTAGAAGGTTTCGCCGTGTTTTTTGGCATCCCAACGGGTGATCCGGACCGGGACAGCTACGTCCCGGTGTGGGGCGCTTGCAACCTTGAGGGCGCATCCGGTCGCCGCCCATGACTTCACGGTGGAGTTGCGTGCAAACCGTCAGCTCACAACCGCGCGGCCAACCGCGAACGCAGTGTGACGTCAGGTGGTTCAGGCGCGGACGATGCGCCGCTTGCGCCAGCGTGACGCCCCGAATGCCCCGATCGCTCCTGCGAACAGGGGCAGCGCGGCTGGAAGCGGCACCGGGCTGACTGTCAGCGCATAGAGCTTGAAGTCGTCGGAATAGTGTGTCGCGCCGATGCCGAACAGGCTGCTGACATAGTTGCCGGCGAAGACATAGACCAGGCTGCCCGGAATGTCGGCGGTGAACACATAGTCGCCGTTCAGACTGCCGTTCGGCTCGTTGTCATGCCAGAACTCGAAATCGTCGTCGCTCGAGACGTAGCGGAATTCGGCCGAAACGATACGCACGGTTTCCGAAAAGGCCAGCACGAGCAGCTCGTCGATGCCGTAGCCGTCCACCTGGTGGTTGTCGCTGCCGTTCTGCGAGATGCCCAGGCCGCCGGAATATTGTCCGATCTGGCCCTGCGTCGCCACCGTATCCT
>DATHRP010000646.1:0-3228 GCA_035465195.1 Afifellaceae bacterium
AGCTAACCGGAATGCCATTGAAAATTGCCTTTCCGATATGCCAGATTCATCAGGCGAAATGACAATCCGGGCGATGCGAACCTGGTCGGATAACGATTGAGAATGTTCGATAAAATGGAAATCCCACGATCGGGACGGAACGCTGCCCTGTCAGTTGCCGCAGCGATCGTTCTGGCGCATCAGCCGGCGCCTGCAGCGGCGGATGTTCGGGACAGCAATCCCTTCGTCTGCAGTGAAATGAAGCGCGAGATCGAACAGAAATCCGGTTCGGACAATGCCCGCCTGCGCAATTTCAGTCTTTTCGAGGCTGCAAGGAAAGGCTGCGGCACGATAGCCGCCCAATTGGTTCAGGACGGCGCGTCACTGGAGGCCCGGGACCGGTTCGCGAATACGCCACTGATCCATGCGGCCGCGCATGGCCGGTCCGATCTCGTCGACTACTTTCTCGATCAGGGGGCGCAGGTCGATGCACAGAATCTGAGTGGGTCGACCGCGCTATTGCGCGCCGTTGTGGCGAACGAGCGCAAGACAGCCGAGCGCCTGCTCAAGCGCGGTGCCTTGGTCGCGGTCAAGAACCGGCAAGGCGTGACGCCACTTGCCGCTGCCGCCTTTAACGGCAACCGGCGCATGGTGCGGATGCTGCTGGACGCGGGCGGCGAGGCCGCCGCGCCGGACGGTACCGGCAAGCCGCCGATCATTTACGCCGCCGCGAAAGGCTTCTCGAAGATTGTCGCGCTTTTCCTGGAGGAGGGCGTTCCGGTAGATATCCGCGACGGCAACGATCTCACGCCGCTGATGTGGGTGGCGGGCCACCCGAACGACGTGCCCGAGGCGGAAGCGCTGGAAACAATCGCGATCCTGCTGGAGAAGGGGGCCGCTCTCGATCTCGCCGACAATCGCGGCCGCACCGCACTGATGATCGGAGCGGAGCGCGGTCACACGGCCATTGTCTCGGCGCTGGTCGACGCGGGCGCGGACAGCATGATTACCGACAAAGCGGGCCTGACGGCATCGGATCTTGCCGGCAACCCGGAAATATCCGGGCTGCTCGGGCAGCGGTAGTCAGAGGCCGGCCAGGTAATTCGCCGTGGCTTTCAGGTCGTCCTCGGAAAATTCCGACAGCAGGGACGACTTGTCGGGAGCGTTCTTGCGTACGCGGTTCTTGAAGTCGAGCATGGTCTTGGCCAGGTAGTCAGGCTTCTGGCCAGCAAGCCTCGGCACGCGGCTGTTCCCGTTATAGCCGCCAAGGTGACATTGCGGGCACTGGCCGGCGGTTCCGACGGTTTGGCCGGTGGCCTTGTCCTGCTCTGAAGTGGAGAACTGGATCGTCGGCCACGTCTGTTCGGAAAAGTACTTCGCCAGGGCTTCCATCTGCTTGCGGTCAAGCTCCTTTGCGATCGGTGTCATGGTCTCGTTCTCGCGCCTGTCGGCGGCGTAATCCCGCAACTGGACGAACATGTAGTAGAATTCCTGGCCGAACAGGATCGGCGTATTCTCCACGACCGGGCGGCCATCCTCGCCATGGCAGGAAACGCACAGTTCGACCTGATCCGCGATCTCGGCCGGTGGTTCGCCGCGTTGCTGGGCGGAGGCCGGACCGGCGGCACAGAGGAAAAGGAAAACCGCGACCGCTACGGATTTTCGGGTGATATACATGGCGTCTTTTCTTCTTCGCGCTTGGTACAGGGCCGTTGAGTCGACAGCGGGGCGCCAGGCGCCCCGCCAATGTTACGTATCGCCTGAGCGGATCAATCCGCCAGCGTGAAGGCAATGATATTGTTGCCGCGTTTGTAGTTGAGCTGGGTGTTGCCGCCAGCCGCGACGACGATATACTGCTTTCCGTCCACCGTATAAGACGCCGGAGGCGCATTGACGCCGGCACCGGCCTGGAAGCGCCAGAGCTCGGAGCCTGTCTCCGAATCCATCGCCTTGAAGAGGCCGTTGCCCTCGCCGGTGAAGACGAGACCGCCCGCGGTGGCCATGATGCCGCCGATCATCGGTTCGGGCGTCTTGACCTGCCAGCGGATCTTGCCAGTGTTGTAGTCGACGGCCGTGACGTTACCCCACTGCTCTTCGCTCGGGATCACCTTGAACGCGCCGCCAAGCCAGAGCTTGCCCTCCGGATACGGCGTCGACTCCACGTGATAGGTCATCGGTTGGTGCAGATTAATGGCGTAGGCCAGCCCGAGTCCGGCATCGATCGCCATCGGCGACCACTCGACGCCACCGTTGGCGCCCGGCAGCATGCGCGCACCGTCCTTGGTCGGCAGGGTCCACATGTCTTCCTGCGGCACCATCGCCTCGGAGAAGCGGATCAGGCTGCAATCATCGGCATTGTGGACATAGATATGGCCCGTCTTGCCGCCATGCAGGATGCCCTTGACGTCATTGCCCGAGCCGTCTTTCACGGTGGTGATGATCGGCGGGCTGACGGCATCGAGATCCCACACATCGTGGGCGATGTACTGGAAGTGGCAAACATATTCGCCGCTATCCAGGTCAACTGCCACAAGGGAGTCCGTGTAGAGATTGTCACCGGGGCGCAGCGAACCGTCCAGGTCGGGTGAGGGGTTGCCGACGACGAAATAGATACGCCGGGTTTCCAGGTCCACGGCCGGGTTCTGCCACACACCGCCGCCAAGCGTCTCATAGGGATCGCCCTGGGCAGCAAGGGCGGCTTTTTCGGCCTCGATATCGCGGTGCATGTCACGGCCGGTCGCGTCGTGCGTGGCCCAGACGCCGGTCGAATCTTCCGGGATGGTGTGGAATGTCCATTTCAGGTCGCCGGTCGCCGCGTCGTAGGCCTTCACGAAACCGCGAATGCCGTATTCACCGCCGTTGGTGCCGATAAGGATCATGCCGTCGACGGCCGTTGGCGCCATGGTTTCCGAATAGCCGAGCGCCGGATCGGCGATTTCCGTTTCCCAGACCAGCTTGCCGGTCTTGGCATCGAGCGCGATGAGCTTGGCGTCGAGCGTGCCCATGTAGACCTTGTCGCCGTAGGCCGCCACGCCGCGGTTGTTCGGGCCGCAGCAATAGGTCGTGATCGGGCCCATATTGTGCTTGTAGTGCCAGATCTGCTCACCGGTCCGCGCATTCAGGGCATAGACGTGGTTGAAAGCGGTGGTGACGTACATGACGCCGTTGATCACGATCGGCGTCGTTTCCATCGTTTCGACGATATCCGTCTGGAATATCCATGCCGGGCGGAGTTTAGACACGTTGCCG
>DATHRP010000647.1:0-4017 GCA_035465195.1 Afifellaceae bacterium
TGTTCCAGGCGCTGGATTATACCACCGTCGCGCGTGCCTCGGTGTTCTTCTATACAATGCCGTTCTGGGTGGCGCTGGCGGCGCACGCGCTGATCCCCGGCGAGCGGCTTACGCCGCTCCGTGCCGGCGGCCTGCTGCTGGCATTCGCCGGCGTCGCGTGGGCGCTCCTGGAAAACGACCGGCCGGCAACCGAATATGCCTTCTACGGAGACATCGCCTGCCTGATCGCAGCCATGTTTTGGGCCGGCATCGCGCTGCTGGCCAGCACGACGGACCTGCGCAAGGCGACACCGGTGATGCAGCTTCTCTATCAACTCTTCGTCTCCAGCATCATCCTGCTTCCGGCCTCGCTGCTGTTCGGCGATCCCGTCCGCCAATTCACGCCGGCGCTCGCCGGCATCTTCGCCTTCCAGGTGATCGCCGTCATCTGCGTCGGCTTCCTCGTGTGGTTCTGGGTTCTGTCGGTCTATCCGGCGTCGGACATGGCCTCGTTCGGTTTCCTGTCACCGCTGTTCGGCGTGTTGTTCGGGTGGCTCATCCTCGACGAGCCCGTTTCACCGACGCTTATCGCGGCGCTCGTGCTCGTCAGCATCGGCATCGTGATGATCAACCGCAAGCCGAAGCGGGACGCCGGCGGCTGAAACCGATCAAGCCGCCGGTTCCGTACGCCGGCGCCGGCGCAAGGCTGCCCGCTCGCGGTGCAGAGTGTAGAAACCCGTCACCACGATGATCAGCGCGCCGACCCAGGTCCACAAATCCGGCAGTTGGGCAAAGACGAGATAGCCATAGACTGTGCCCCAGATCAGCATCGTGTACTGGACGGGAGCGACGACGACCGCCTGCGCGACCTCCAGCGCCTTGATGACAAGAAGCTCGGCAAAGGCCGCAAGCACCGCGATGCTGACCAGCAGTGTCATTTCCGTGGCCGTGGCCGGCCACCGCCAGACGAACGGCAAAAGCAGGCTGAGCAGGAAGCTGCCGACCAGCGCCGTATAGGCCACCGTCGTCATGGTGCGGTCCGTATCGCTCAGCACACGTGACAGGATCTGGCGCAAGGCGAACATGGTCGCCGCTACGATGATCAACATGGCCGCCGGATGGACGACGCCGAGGCCCGGCCGGATCACGATCATCGCGCCGAGGAAGCCGAACGCCACGGCCAGCCAGCGGCGCACGCCAACCGGTTCGCGCAGCACGAGCGCACCGAGCACCGTGACTATGAAGGGCGCGACGAAGCTGACGGCCACCGCATCGGCGAGCGGAACGAAGGCGACGGCGAAGATGAACAGCGTCGCCGATACTGCCGCCAATGCGCCGCGCAGGACCTGCAGCCACGGATGGCCTGTCCGCAAGACCGACGGACCGCGCAATGCGAGCAGAATGACCACGCCGATTAACAGGCCCAATTGCCGCGACCAGACGATCTGGATCGGATGAAGGCTGGCGGTCAGGAACTTGGCCTGGGTATCGACGGCAGAGAACAGGAACATGCCGGCGGCCATGTAGATCAGGCCAAGGCCGTTATCCGTCCGTCGCGGGCCCGTCGGCGCGATGACAGGTGAAACCGGATCGAGTGAAATGATTGTGCCTCCGCCCCTTCGCGTGCATCGCGAGAGGATGGCCCGCCGCCACGCCTGTGCAGGATTGCGCCAAAGGCCTGTCGAAATCAATGGGCCTGCTGACGGGCAGCCCGCTACTCGAACACCAGCCTCGGAAAGTAGAAAGAGACAACCCAGTTCGGCTCGTCGACCACCTCGCTGACCCGCAGGTCGGCGCAAACCGACGATAGCATGTAGGCGTCATCCGCGCCGATGCCCCGGCTCCGGGCCAGATGATCGACCATGCGCGACACGGCATCGCGACAGGATTGCATGAGGTCGGGACCGATTCCCGTCGTCACGTCGTACCCGGCAGCATCGAGATGCCGGCTGACCGGGCCGGGGGTCGTGAAGAAGGGCGATGGCGGCGCGGTGCCTTTCTCAAGCTCGACGGTGACCGTGACGTCCATCGCGCTCTCGATCGCCGTGCCACAGACCTCGCCGTCACCCTGCGCGGCATGCGTGTCGCCGATCGACAGCAACGCACCCTCGACCTCCACCGGGAGATGGAGGACAGTACCGGCCGCAAGGTCGCGGACGTCCATATTGCCGCCGACATTGCGCGGCGGGATGACCGAATGCTTTCCGGGCTCGACCGGTGCCACACCGATCGTTCCCGCGAACGGCCTGAGCGGGACGCGGGCATGTTCACCGAACAGTGCGGGCGACCGGAGATCGCCGTCATAGGTCCATAGATGCAGTCGCGGCTCGGTGAAGCCGTCGGCGAGCAGACCGAACCCGGGAATGATGGCGGTCCAGCCGAAGCCGGAGGGGCGAAAGCTTTCCAGCGTCACCTTCAACCTGTCGCCGGGCTCCGCGCCCTCTACGAAGATCGGGCCGGTGACCGGGTTCACCCCGTCCGGGTCCATAGACGCAATATCGGCAGCGGTACTTTCCGCAGAATAATGACCGCCTGCGGCGTCCAGGCACTCGAGTTCGACGGTTTCGCCCGGCGCGACATGGAGCACCGGCGGAACGGCATTATCCCAGCCGCAATGGTGGTGCTGATTGTGGATCGTGTAGGCGGGGTGCCGATGGCTCATGCCGGGTAACCGTCAGGCCTGTGGTCCGAGCGTCTTGTCCTCGACATCCGCCGACAGGTTCTGCTCGGCCTCCTCGGTCGCCTGGCGCGTGAAGCCTTCTAGTTCGGCCGTCGGCTTGAAATCACGTTTGATGGCGACGGGGCTGACGGCATAGGCGGTGACCAGTTCTGCCAGCGACCGCAACGCATGCAGATGGATGCGTTCATAGCCATGCGAGGCGTCCACACCGAAGGTGATCAGCGCGGTGCGCACGTCGGCACCCGCTTCCAGCGCGCTGGCGGAATCCGACCGGTAATAGCGGAACACGTCCTTCTGGTAGCGGATGTCCTCCTGCCGGCAGAGTTCGACCATCTTCTTGGTGAGATGATAGTCGAACGGTCCGGTCTGGTCGGCCATGGCGATGGTGACTCCGAATTCATCGGAATTCTGGCCCGGTGCCGACGTGCCATTGTCGACTGCGACCATGGACGCAACGTCGGGCGTGAGGATCGACGAGGCTCCGACGCCGACTTCCTCCGCGATCGAGAAGAGGAAATGAATGTCGACCGGCGTCTCGGCACTTTCGTCCTGCATCGCCTTGAGCGCCGACAACATCACCGCGACGCCGGCCTTGTTGTCGAGGTGGCGGGAGACGATGAAGCCGTTGTCGAGGAAATCGGGCAGCGGGTCGATCGCCACGATGTCGCCGATCTCGATACCGAGATTTTCAAGGTCGGCCGGGCCACGTGTCAGCGCATCGATGCGCATCTCGACATGCTCCCATCCGACCGGAAGGGTATCGATTTCGTCATTGAACGTATGGCCGGACGCCTTCACTGGCAGGATGGTTCCACGGTAACCCCCCTTTTCGGTGAAAACCGTCGCTCGGGCGCCCTCGGCAAATCGTGCCGACCATGTGCCGATCGGGACCAGTGCAACCCGGCCGTTCTCCTTCAGCGCCTTGATCTGCGCACCCAGCGTGTCGAGGTGCGAAACGATCGCGCGCGCGCCGCGGCGCTGGGCGCCTGTGCGAACCGCGCGTATAGCTCCGCGCCGTGTCAGCTCCGGAGACAGGCCGAGCCGTTCCAGTTCGCGCGTCACGAAACGGACGATCGTATCGGTGTATCCGGTCGGGCTCGGGATGCCGAGCAACTGCTCGAGCACCGTGACCAGATAGTCGGCGTCGATCGTCAGCCGTGTCATGTCTACCCTCCCGATTGTTCCGCCTGCAGAATGGACTGGCGCTCCGTCGCCGGCAAGGATAGCGGGAAAAGAAGATCAACGAAGCGCTCCGCCGTCGGCTGGGGCTCATGATTGGCCAAACCGGGCCGCTCGTTGGCCTCGACGAATGCATAGTGCGGTTCGTCGGGCGATCTGACCATGAAGTCGATGCCGAC
>DATHRP010000648.1:0-7632 GCA_035465195.1 Afifellaceae bacterium
GTTGATAAATCGTTAGGGATAATGAAACGTAAATGCGGCATATCTTTGCCGCGGTTCCAGTGGGCGTGAAACGCGCTTGCCAGTTCGTAGAGGTAGAAGGCGACCCGGTGCGGCTCACGCGTCCTGGCGGCGGTGGCCAAGGTCCGGGGCCAATCGGCAATCGTTTTGACCAGACCCCGCTCGCCTTCATCCGTTAGCAAAGCCAGATCCGCTTCCGCCAGTTTCTCCGGGACGAGATCGATTTCAGGTAACGCCTCCTTCGCCTGCCGGCCGACCGAATGAACCCGGGCATGGCCGTACTGGACGTAAAAGACGGGATTGTCCTTGGACTTTTCCGTCACTGCCTCGAAATCGAAATCGAGCGGCGCGTCCGCCTTGCGGAACATCATCATGTAACGCACGGCATCGCGCCCGACCTCGTCGACGACCTCCGCCAGCGTGATCAGGTTGCCGGACCGCTTGCCCATGGTCACCGGCTCGCCGCCGCGCAGAAGCTTGACCAGCTGCACGAGCTGGATCTCGAGCGCGGCCTCACCGCCCGACATCGCCGTCACCGCCGCCTTCATCCGCTTGACGTAACCGCCGTGATCGGCGCCGAGCACGTCGATCTGCTCGTTGAAGCCGCGCAGGTACTTGTCATAGTGATAGGCGATGTCGGAGGCGAAATAGGTATAGCTGCCGTCCGATTTCATCAGCGGCCTGTCGACATCGTCGCCGAACTCTGTAGACCGGAACAGCGTCTGCTCCCGGTCTTCCCAGTCTTCCGGCAACTGGCCCTTCGGCGGCAGCAGGGTTCCCTGGTAGACGAGATCGCGGGCGCGCAGCGCATTGATGGCCTCGGCGACCCGGTCGGTGCCGCCCGATTTCAAGGACTTCTCGGAGAAATAGACGTCGTGGTGTACGCCGAGCCGGTCGAGATCGGCGCGGATCATGTCCATCATCGCAGCAATCGCCAGTTCGCGGATCTCCGGCAGCCACTCATCTTCCGGCGCATCAAGCCACCTGTCGCCGATCTCGGCCGCCAGCGCTTCGCCGACCGGGACCAGATAGTCGCCCCGGTACTCAAGCTCGTCCGGACTGATCGCCTTGCCGAGCGCCTGGCGATATCGTGTGTGAACCGAGCGTGCCAGACCATCGACCTGCCCACCGGCATCGTTGATGTAATATTCGCGGGTGACCTTGTATCCGGTCCAGTCGAGCAGGTTTGCGATCGCGTCGCCGACCACGGCCCCCCGGCAGTGACCGACATGCATCGGCCCCGTCGGGTTGGCGGAGACATATTCCACGTTGACCGGCTTGCCGGCGCCGAATTCACTCCGCCCGTAACCGTCGCCCGCCTCCAGCACGGATTTCAGGAAGCCCGACCAAAAGGCGTCGGAAAGCCTAATGTTGACGAAACCCGGGCCTGCAACCTCCACCGCCGAGATGTCGTCGTCATGCTCAAGAGCCAGCGCCAGCCGGGTGGCGATGTCGCGCGGCTTGGCGCCGGTCGGCTTGGCCAGGATCATCGCGGCATTCGTGGCCACGTCGCCGTGCTCGGGATCGCGCGGCGGCTCGGCGTTGATCCGCTCGATGATCGCGGGATCGATCACGCTCGTATCGACGATATTCGACGATTCGATCACCGATCTGATCTTGCTTTCGAAGATCGCAAAAAGGTCCATGTCCACACTCGGATGGGTTGGGAGGGCGCCGGCCAAATGCACGCCGCCGCCGCGCCGGAGGTAAACCAGTTACCGGCCTCCGTCAAACGGTCCGCCGTGTTCGGAAAGCGCGAAACGGTCCGTCATCCCGGCAATGTAATCGGCGACCAACCTTGCCGTGTCCTGCCGGTTCCCCGACCTGACGCCGGCGCACCAGGCTTCGGGCATAAGCTCCGGATTTTCGACGAGACGGTCGAAGAGTTCGCCGACGACCATCTCCGCCCGGTCGACTTGCTCCTGCACGACCGGGCTGCGGTAGAGATTGGCGAACAGGAAACGTTTCAGTCCGGCTTCCGCTTCCGCCATGCCGTCGGAAAATCCGACCAGTGCCGCGCCGTGGCCGCGTACCCCCTCCACTGACTTGATTCCGTTCCGCTCCAGCCGTGCGGCGGTTTCCAGAATCACGTCTTCGACCATGACGGTGATCAGCCTCCGCACAAGTTCGTGGATACGGCGCGTTTCACTGAGGCCCGGGAACTCATCCGCGATACGCTGGATCAGCTGGCCGGCGAGCGGCGCCTCAAGCAATCCGTCTAGCGAAAGGAGTCCGGCGCGAAGTCCGTCCTCGATATCGTGCGAATTGTAGGCGATGTCGTCGGCGATCGCCGCCGCCTGGGCCTCCGGCCCTGGCCATCCATCGATCTCAAGATCCTGCACAGACTGATACTCGGCGATCGCATAGGGCAAACTCGACCTGCCCCCGTTCAGCGGCCCGTTGTGCTTCACCAGCCCTTCCAGGCTCTCCCAGGTCAGGTTGAGGCCGTCGAAATCGGGATAGCGCCTTTCGAGCCTGGTCACGACGCGAAGCGACTGCGCATTGTGGTCGAAACCGCCGAATTCGGAGAGAGCCCTGTCCAGCGCCCTTTCGCCGGCATGGCCGAACGGCGGGTGGCCGAGATCGTGGGCCAGCGCGATGGCTTCCGCCAGATCCTCGTCCAGACCGAGTGGACGGGCGATAGATCGGGCGATCTGCGCGACCTCGAGGCTGTGCGTCAGGCGTGTCCGGAAATGATCGCCTTCGTGGTATATGAAGACCTGGGTCTTGTGCTTGAGCCGCCGGAAGGCGTTGGAATGGATGATCCGGTCCCGGTCACGCTGGAATGCGGACCGGAGCGCGCTCTCCGCTTCCGGATACAACCGCCCGCGGCTGAGCGCCGGATCGCACGCACAGGCCGCCCGCCACCGCTCGCCATGCCTCCTGATGCGTGGGATTTCCCGCCAATCCGGGTGCGATGGCACCTTTTTGGTCAATTGCTGGCTCCGCGACGCTGGATCGTGTCAGATTGACTTGTTGTTAGTGGCTTCTTAGCTATTGATCGAAAGCGCATGCAAGCGCGAAGCGGAATACGAAGACCATGACCGAAGCTACAGTGGGCCTGACGGATCGGGCAGCCGCCCGGATCGCAGGGATAGTATCCGGCGAACCGGAGGGAACCGTTCTGCGCATCAGCGTCGAGGGCGGCGGATGTTCCGGCTTCCAGTACAAGTTCGATCTGGTGCGCGACACGCCCGCCGACGACGACCTCGTGATCCGGCGCGACAAGGCGACTGTGCTGGTCGATGCCATGTCCGCCCAGTTCATGCAGGGCTCCGAAATCGATTTCGTCGACGACCTGATCGGCCAGTCCTTTCAGATCAGGAACCCCAACGCCGTGGCGTCCTGCGGATGCGGCACCAGTTTCGCCGTCTAGCGCCCCGGCCCGCCGCACGGCATGAAGATCGCGACCTGGAACATTAACGGCATCAAGGCCCGCCTCGAAGGCCTGGTCGCCTGGCTCAAGGAAGCTGAACCGGATATCGTCTGCCTGCAGGAACTGAAGTCGGTGGACGAGAATGTCCCGGCCGGCGACATAGAGGATCTCGGCTACAACCTCGCTATCCACGGCCAGAAGAGCTTCAACGGCGTGGCACTTCTTTCCAGGTTGCCGCTGGAAGACGTCAAAAGCGGTTTGCCCGGCGACCCCGACGACGACCAGGCACGATTTATAGAGGGCGTCGTGTCGACCGGAGACGGCGCTGTGCGGATTGCCTGTGCCTACATGCCGAACGGCAATCCCGTCGACAGCCCCAAGCTCGACTACAAGCTGGAGTGGATGGAACGGCTTCAGAAATGGGCCGAAGCGCGCCTTGCGCTCGAGGAGCCGCTCGTACTGGCCGGCGACTACAACATCATTCCCGAGCCGCACGATGCGAAGAATCCCGACGCGTGGATCGGCGATGCCCTGTTTCTTCCTGAATCCCGGCAGGCCTATCGCCGGCTTGTCGCGGCCGGCTTCACGGATGCGGTCCGGGCCGTCGTCCACGACAAGGACATCTATACGTTCTGGGATTATCAGGCCGGTGCGTGGCAGAAGAACAACGGCATCCGCATCGACCATCTGTTGCTGTCGCCGGAGGCGGCCGACACGCTCGTCGCGGCAGGCATCGACAAGCATGTCCGCGCCTGGGAAAAACCGTCCGACCACGTCCCTGTCTGGATCGATCTGAGTCTCTGACAATCCGGGCATGACGGACCGGGCCGGATATGCTATGATTTCAGCATGAAAATCAGCTTGGCGACCGCCTTTTCAGTCTGCATCCTGGCGACCACGGTCGAGGCCGGCGAGAATTGCACGTGCCGGGCACGCAACGTCGAGGCGCAGGAAGGTCAGACGGTCTGCGTCCGCACACCGAACGGAAGCCAGATGGCGCGCTGCGAGAAAGTGCTGAACAACACCTCCTGGCGCTTCCTGGGAACACCCTGCCCCGTTTCGGCAAATGAGCCGGAACAGGATGGTTCGCCGAGGCTGGCCGGTCTGTCCCTGGATTAGGTTGCGCGCCGCGCCGTCAGTTCCTGACGTTGCCTTTAAGCCACTTGTCGGCCATCGCCATGGCCGTAGCCTTCTCGCTTTCCGGGGCGGATGCGAACGCCTTCTGATGAAGCGCGATGATGCTGTCATTGTCGACCGCCTGCCGCCGCGCAAGCGACAGCCACATCAGGCCCTTGACCGCGTTGCGTTTCGTGCCTTCGCCCTTCAGGAGCAGGAGGCCGAACTGGGCCTGCGCTCCCGCATGACCCTTCCGGGCGGCGAGTTTGTACCAGCGCGCCGCCTGGCGCACGCTCGCTTCGCCACCCAGTCCCTGCTGGTAGAGGCGGCCTAGCTGGTACTGCGCCTCGGCATCACCGAAATAGGATGCGGCGTGTAGGTAGATCTGCCGCGCCACCGCCGGTTCGGCTTCAAGCCGCTCGGGGATGCCGGTTTCATAGTAGCGCCCCAGCATCACCAGCGAATCGGCGACATAGCTCGCGTCGCGGCTGCGCGGATTGACATCGGAACTGGCACCGGCGATCCGCATGAAGATATCGAAGGCCTTGCCATCGTCGCGCGTCACGCCGTCACCCTTGGCGTACATCTTGCCGAGCTTCCACAGGGCCGCGGTATGGCCCTGCTCGGCAGCGAAATTGAGCGCCTCGATCGCCGATTCCGTATCGCCGGCCTTGTAGGACTTATAGCCCATGCGAAAGGCCTCGCTCGGGCTCAGATCGCCGTCGAACGCCATAGCGCTGCCGAAAGGCAGCAATACACACACAGTCAAAACAATCGCAGATCTATTGATCGGCATAGCTCACCTTTTCGGCGAACGCGCCGGGATGCGTAACGGCTCCGTCGCGCGCGTTTCCGACAGTCTGGGCGTACTTCCAGATCGCACCGCTGCCGAAATCAGTCTCGCGCGGAGTCCATTCGCTCTTGCGCTTCGCCAGTTCTTCTTCGCTCAGTTGGACATCCAGCGTTCCAGCGACCGCGTCGATCGAAATGACATCGCCATTCCGGATCAGGGCGATCGGTCCGCCGACTGCGGCTTCCGGACCGACATGGCCGATACAGAATCCGCGGGTTGCACCGGAAAAGCGACCGTCGGTGATCAGGGCGACCTTGTCGCCCATGCCCTGGCCGTAAAGCGCAGCCGTGGTGGCAAGCATCTCGCGCATGCCCGGTCCGCCCTTCGGTCCTTCGTAACGGATCACCAGCACTTCGCCTTCCTCGTACTCACGTTTGGTCACGGCCTCGAAACAAGCCTCCTCGCTGTCGAAACAGCGGGCCGGACCAGAAAAGATCTGGTTGGACATACCGGCGACTTTCACAATCGCGCCTTCCGGGGCAAGGTTGCCCTTGAGGCCCACGACGCCGCCAGTCGGGGTGATCGGATCATTCGCCGGACGAACAACATCCTGATCCGAGTTCCAACGTACATATTCCATGTTTTCGGCAATTGTGCGGCCGGTCACCGTCAAACAATCACCATGCAGAAAACCGTGGTCGAGAAGTGTCTTCATAAGCAGCGGAATGCCGCCGGCCTCGAACATGTCCTTGGCGACATAGCGGCCGCCGGGCTTCAGATCGGCGATGTACGGCGTCTTGCGGAAGATCTCCGCGACGTCGAACAGGTCGAACTTGATACCGCATTCATGCGCGATCGCCGGAAGATGCAGGCCGGCATTTGTCGAGCCGCCGGACGCAGCGACGACTGTCGCTGCATTTTCCAGCGCTTCCCGTGTGACAATGTCCCGCGGACGGATATTGCGGGCGATCAGTTCCATGACCTTCTCGCCGGCCGCCATGCAGAACTGGTCGCGCACTTCGTAAGGTGCAGGCGCGCCCGCGGAATAGGGAAGCGCCAGACCGATCGCTTCCGATACGGTTGCCATCGTGTTGGCGGTGAACTGCGCACCGCAGGCGCCCGCGGACGGACAGGCAACGTGCTCGAGCTCGTCCAGGTCGGCATCCGACATGTCGCCGACAGAATGCCGTCCAACAGCCTCGAACACATCCTGCACGGTCACTGGCTTGCCGCGGAATGTACCCGGCAGGATTGATCCGCCGTAGATGAAGACCGACGGCACGTTGAGCCTGCACATCGCCATCATCATGCCGGGCAGCGACTTGTCGCATCCGGCAAGGCCGACGAGTGCGTCATAGCAGTGGCCGCGCATCGTCAGTTCGACGGAATCGGCAATGCAATCGCGCGAGACGAGCGAAGCCTTCATACCCTGATGGCCCATCGCGATCCCGTCCGTCACGGTGATCGTCGTGAACTCGCGCGGCGTGCCCGATGCCGCCGATACGCCCTGCTTGACCGCCTGGGCTTGCCGCCCCAGTGCGATGTTGCACGGCGCTGCCTCGTTCCAGCAGGTCGCAACGCCAACGAACGGCTGGTGGATCTGCTCGCTCGAAAGACCCATCGCATAATAGTAGGAGCGGTGGGGAGCGCGCTGCGGCCCTTCCGTCACATGCCGGCTCGGCAGTTTCGCCTTGTCGAAGGTCTTGGCGTCCATAAAATCTCCTGCACCACACAGATCGGACCATGCCTCCCGGGCTGATGGTCCACCATCCATCAACGTGTGGGAATAGATCTCTGTTGAAGTTTCATTATGTCCGAAAAGCGGCGGAGTTTATTCAAATTTGATACTATCAGAAACACCGTTAACCAGCTGTTGCCAAACAGCCACATTCGGCTTTTGAATTCAGGGATCGCGACGCAAATACGCTATCGCCGGTTGCACTTTTTCCGGCCTAGCTCAGCAGGGGTAAACGACGTGCCGCGCAAAACGTTTCTCGACAAGGCCTACCGGCTGAAGGACAACGTGGAAACCGAAGCAGTTTACCAGCAATGGGCGGAGAGCTACGACGAGGAACTCGAAGGCCAGGGCTATGCCCAGCCACGCAGATGTGCCGATGCGCTGGCGGCGGTGTTGCCCGAGCGCGATGCTCCGATCATCGATCTCGGGTGCGGAACGGGGCTCGCCGGCCTGGCTCTGAGCCAGGCCGGCTACACCTGCATCGACGGCTGCGACTTCTCGTCCGAAATGCTGGATAGGGCCGGCCAGCGCGGTATCTATCGACGTCTGTTCACCGCCAACCTCAATAAGCCGCCGCTGGATGTGCAGACC
>DATHRP010000649.1:0-4700 GCA_035465195.1 Afifellaceae bacterium
CCATCCGCCTTCCCGTTTCCGGGTGCAGTCAGGTGTGCCCGGAAAGCCGCGTCGGCACGGTCAATCATTTTCCTTAATTTGGTCAAATTTCAGCCCTTCAGCCGCCATCCTGACCCTCCATACAATTCAACGTTGCCTCAACGGTCCGGCGGCGCAAAGGGTAACGGTTTTCAGCCCCCCAGCCCCCCGAAGCCTTTTGCAAGGCCGGATTGAATGTTCCGAGTATGGTTCAATCCCCCAGAGGTATCCCCTAGGCCGGCTGAAAAGCCGGCCTTTTTCCTTTTTGATTTCAACGCTTAACGCTCGACCCAGCCGTTTTCGCCCGGGCGGCGCCTTGTGGCGCGCCGTGATTCGGATGTCCGGCATTTGAAATTCGTGAATTCATGTCCACATCCCTTGTGATAGCGTCGATTCGTTGATTCGGGAGGGTTCGATGCCTCGTCTCTTCACCGCTCTGGAATTGCCGGCGGACATCGTCTTCTCCCTCTCCCTCTTGCGCGGCGGACTGCCCGGCGCACGCTGGATCGACAAGGAAAACTACCACGTCACGCTGCGCTTCATCGGCGATGTCGACGGCCGCACCGCCGACGCTGTCGCCGAATCACTGGAGCAGATCAGCCGGACGAGTTTTTCGCTGCAATTGAACGGCCTCGGCGCATTCGGCTCGCGCAAGCCGCATTCGGTCTGGGCCGGCATCACCATGACGCCGAAACTGAACGATCTGCAGGCCGAACTCGAGCGCCGCATCCGGCGCGTCGGCCTGGAGCCGGAGCGGCGCAAGTTCGCGCCGCACGTCACGCTTGCCCGGTTGCGCGGCACGTCCGAGGCGGACGTGGCGAACTACCTGGCGCTGCGCGGCGACTTCCGCTCGCCGCCCTTCCCGGTCGGACGATTCGTCCTTTTCTCCTCGCGCGCCTCGAAAGGCGGCGGTCCCTACATCATCGAGGAAGCCTATCCGCTGGCCGCCTGAAGCCGCAGGACAAGACCTGCCGCGGCCGCATCGAGCATTTCGAACATCGCCTGGAAACCGTCGTCCCCGCCATAATAGGGATCCGGCACGTCGCCCCGGCTACCGGTCGCATAATCGAGGAAGAGATGCACGTCGGCCGTGCCGTCGGGCGGACGCATGGCGAGCGCCGTGGCATGGTTGTCGGCATCCATAGCCAGGATCAGGTCGAAGCGCCGGAAATCCTCCGGCGACAGCCGCCGTGCGCGCAAGGCGGCGATGTCGATGCCGTTGCGGCGTGCCGCCGCGATGGTGCGCGGATCGGGCGGCTTGCCGACATGCCAGCCGCCGGTGCCCGCCGAATCGACGCGGATATCGAGCCCGGCTTCGGAGAAGCATGCGCGCAACAGCCCTTCCGCCATCGGCGATCGGCATATATTACCGAGGCACAATGTCAGGATCGACGAGACCGGGAGGCGGGATATGGACATGATGGGACCTGAAGATGGCTGAGAAGAAACTGACCGGTGAAGCGCGCCGCAAGGCGCTGGAAGGCCTCGACGGCTGGGTGGAGACGGACGGCCGCGACGCCATCAGCAAGAGCTTCACGTTCCGCAATTTCAACGAAGCGTTCGGCTTCATGACCCGCGCCGCGCTGGTGGCGGAGAAGATGAACCATCACCCGGAATGGTTCAACGTTTACAGGACCGTCGACGTCACGCTGTCCACCCACGATGCCGGCGGCGTGACCGACCTCGATATCGTTCTGGCCGCGGCGATGGACAGGATCGCGGGGTAGCGCTCACGCGAACAGGCCGTGCAGGAACCAGCCCGGCTCGGCGCTTTCGCGTTCGTAGAGACCATCGCGGTAGAGCCAGTAGCGCCGGCCTTGCCGGTCCTCCACCCGGTAATAGTCCCGCGTCAGCAGGCTGTGCGCGCCCGAGCCGCCGTCGAGCCACCATTCCGGCGCGATCCGCTCCGGGCCGTCGGCCCGCACCACGTCATAGAGGACCCGGCGCCAGCGGAATCGCGACGGCGGCCCTTCCGGCACCTGCGCCATGACTTCGATCGGCTCCGGCCGGTCGAACAGGTTGACCGGCCGATCCGGCAGCGCCGGATCGAAGACGGCGCGGTGAAAGCCGGCTGCGTCCGTCTGCCCGCCGATCCGCACTCCGGCGCGGACCACCGACGGCAGGGCGAAGGCCCTTTCCGGCACATGGCTGTCGACCGGCGCGAGCCGGGTAACGCAGCCGGCACCGAGCCGGGCGACCGCCCGGTCGATGAGCTGCGCGAACTCGGCGGTCGCATCGGCCCGCCCGGACAGATCGACCTGCGTGTCGTCGAGCGGCTCGGTTTCCAGGACGGCGAGCCGGACCATGTCGATGCCCGATCCGCTGTCGAAGCCGAGATCCGTCTCCAGCCGTTCGCCGAACCGTTCCAGCCGCTCCCTGAACAGGCCGGCCAGATCCCGCGCCCGCCGGCTCGGCCGCGACGTCGCCACTGCGGTGCGCCACACGCCGCCTCCGGCACGGAACAGGACAAGCTCCAGGTGGCGGGCGCCCCGCCCGAGCCGTTCAAGGCCCGCCGCCAGCCCCTCCGCCAGCGACTGCACCACCGCCAGCACGGCCTGCCTGTCGGCAACCGGTTCGGCGAAGCGGCGTTCGGCGGAAAGCTCTGGCGCAGGCCGGCGCGGCGACAGCGGCTCGTCCTCGAACCCCAGCGCCTGGTCGAGCCGCCTGACCAGCGCCATGCCGAAGCGGGCGGCGAGGGGCGCCCGCGGCTGGCCGATCAGCTGGCCGATGCGCTTCAGGCCGAGCCTGTCGAGCAGCGCCGTCTCGTCGCCCGAAAGCCGCAGTGCCGCGACCGGCAGCCCGGCCAGCGCCCGGCCTTCCCCGCCGGCGGCGAGCCGCGTCTCACCCGTCTCGCCGAAACGCGCCAGCGCCCAGGCCGCGCCGGGTGTCGCCGCGACCGCGACCCGCGCCGTCAGCCCGGTACGGGCCAGGCGGGTGACGAGATCGGCGGCGAGCCGCGCCTCGCCATCAGCCTTGCCGTCCCGCCGCGCGAACAGGTGCGCACAGCCTGAAATGTCGAGGAACAGACCGTCGGGCGCGTCCAGCGACACCAGCGGCGTATAACGGTCGCACCAGTCCGCGATGCCCTCAAGAAAGGCCCTGTCGGCATCCCCGTCGGCCTCGTGCAGATCGAGACCCGGCACCGCGGCGCAGGCGTCGGCAAGGGCCTGGCCGGGCCTGAGGCCGAGCCGCTCCGCCGCCTCGCCGACCGCCGTGAGCTTCATCGCATTGTTCTGCCGGGCAAAGACCGCAAACGGCCGTTCAGGCTGCGCCCTGCCCGCCCGCACCAGCCGTTCGAACGCAATCCTCGGCAGCCACAGCGACAGGATCCGCACGGTCCCCGCCGGCGCTTCCGACCGAGCGTTCATGATCGCCT
The DNA here is from genome assembly GCA_035465195.1 of Afifellaceae bacterium. Lineage (GTDB taxonomy): Bacteria > Pseudomonadota > Alphaproteobacteria > Rhizobiales > Afifellaceae > CAMYKZ01. The sequence continues at coordinate 3,395 of DATHRP010000649.1, forward strand.
CCCTCTCTTTCCGCAAACCGTCTCTCGCCGGCATCCCATTCCAGCCGGAAGCCTCCGGCCCGTCCGAAGCGCGTCTTCTCCACGTCCACATGCCAGGCCGGGCGCCCCCAGGCATCGCCGACAGCCGGCAGCGAGGGCGCCGGCGCGATCATGAGCCGCGTCGCGGCGGCCGTCGGCTCCGGCTGCCGGCCGAGCCGCAGCAGCAGCCCGGTTGCGCCCGAGCCCTGGGCGCGCAGGGCCAGCCGGCGTGTCGCTGTCAGGTCGAGGCAGTGCGCCTGGCGGCGCACCTCGCAGACGGCGAAGGCCACGCCGCGGCAGGCGAGCGCAGCCTCGAAAGTCCACAGCGCATCGGCGGCGCGCGGCGCGGCGATGCGGATGATGCGGGCGGGATCGAGGCCCAGCGCAGTGAGCCCCGGCGGATAGAGGTCGCCCGCTTCGCGCCGCCTGTCGGCCTCGCTGATCCAGACGATGGCGTCATCGAGCGAACGGGCGGACGAATCGCCGGCGGCATCCGCCGCGGCCCGTGCCATCAGCGCCGCCAGGAAGCCCGCCGCGCAGGCGCCGTCACGGCTTTCCGCCGTGCGCACCTCGTGCAGGTCGCCCAGCGCCAGCCCGCCGCCCAGCATGGCATCGAGCCGACCGACGCCGAAGGGCTGCAGGCGGGCGTCCGTTATATCCCTGTCCGCAACGCCTGGATCCAGCTCCAGCCGCGCGTCCTCGGCAAGCCGTCCCTCGAGACGGGCAATATCCCGGCGCAGGCCGGCAAGCACTTTTTGCGCGCCCTCGCTGTCCGATCGGGCCGTTGTCGATCTCATTTTATGTTCTTTTTTTGTTCTATAAGACGGCAGGCCGGAAAAAGAGTCAAGGGCAGATGGGACCGCCGGCATCACGGCCGGACCGGGCCGGCGCGGACAAGCCGCAAGCCCGCCCGTTTTCCGGTCAATTTCCATGAACGCCGACTGAATGGACGGCTCAGCATCGGTTCAAGCTGGATTTCCTATTGTCGCCACCGTCAACACCAACCGATGGAGATGATGATGTTGAAGAAGACGATCCTCGCCGCAGCCACCGTTGCTGTTTCACTCGTTGCGTTCCAGCCCGCCGCCCAGGCCGGCAACCTGCAGGTCGAAGTCACATTCGGCGGCGGTTACGGCCATGGCGGCTGGGGTGGCGGACATGGCGGACACGACGGCTGGGGTGGCGGACACGGCGGCCACGACGGCTGGGGTGGCGGACACGGCGGCCACGGCCACTACAAGCTGACCTGCTACCGTAGCAAGGAGAAGCTGCGCTGGAACGGTTACCG
>DATHRP010000650.1:0-2676 GCA_035465195.1 Afifellaceae bacterium
GAGAAACGGTAGACGCGGTCGGGCAGCGTGACATGCAGCCCGAAGCGGCCACTGGCCCGGTTGGTGACCAGCTTCTCCCACTTGGATGCCGTTGCATGGCGGACGCGCTCGGTGACGCACAGTTCGAAGAAATCGGCGTCGGGATATTTATCGAGTTCGCGAGAAAGGAACGGCCAGAGTGGCCCGCCGCCGGACCAGGCCGAACCGAGCTTGCGACCCTTCTTGCGCGCGGCCATGAATACCAGCCCGGCGATATTGCGCTCCGGCGGGCCGATCAGCGCAGCGCCCGAGCGTTGGCGGACAAACTGGGAGATTTCGCACAGCTGCATGCTTCTTGTTGCAGGTCTATCGTGGCTGGACTGTGAACAGCCTAGCCCGGAATCGTTAAGATTTTGCCGGGCATTCGAGCGATCGCCGGCGGATGGGGCGACCGGAACCGGCCGTGGGAATCAGCGCCTCGAGGCCATCGGCCCCAGCAGCACGACATCCCACTTGCTGGCATTGCGGGCGTTCTGCATCTTCAGGAACGTGTAGCCGGTCTGCTGCCACGTCCGGACCCGGGAGGTCAGGTTGTCGAGCACGTAATCGCCCTTGCCGGTGCGCACGACCAGGACGACATGCTGCTCGTTGCGGCGCGGCATTACCTGGGCCATGAACAGCCGGTTCGGCGCGACGCCCGCATCGATCAGCTTCTTCAGCTTCATCAGCACATAATCTTCGCAGTCGCCCTTGCCCGAGGTCGGCAGCGTCCAGCGCTCGCGAACGCCGAACTGCGCCTGGTCGGACACGGGCCGGACGGTGCGGTTGACGTGCGAATTGATCTTGCGGGCGACGGCGAGAATCTCCGCGTCGCCCGTGATCCGGCCCTGCGAGCGGTTGCTGCAGGCCCAGGGATACTGTCCGCAGATGGTGCGGAAGCCGAGCGGCGCCTTGCCGCCCTGGAAACGGGTCAGGTGCGGCACCTGCAGCGCGCCCGCATGCGCCTGCCGGATCACCGGCACGACAGCCAGCACGGCCGCCAGCAGAACCGCCATTCCGGCGAGACTTTTCCTGGTCACGGATTCCACCTCCCAATATCCTTGGGTGGAATCTGTTACCGGGGAGAGATTGACCTTTCGTCGGCGGAAAACCTAGGATTTCAGGCAAATCCCGAGGGTTTTGTTATCGGATCGTTAACCTTGTGCCGGCCGTTGCCGGGTTCAGTGCACCAGCACGTTCCTGAACTGCCAGGGGTCGCTTTCGTCGATATCTTCCGCGAACAGCCCGTTCCTGTCGGAGAGCGGCGTCCAGTCGGTATAGAAGCCCTTGACCGGGCCGAGATAGGGGCGCTGGATTTCGAGGCAGCGCCGGTAGTCCATCTCGTCGGCCTCGACGATGCCGGCCTCGGGATTCTCCAGCGCCCACACCATGCCCGCCAGCACGGCCGAGGTGACCTGCAGCCCGGTGGCGTTCTGGTAGGGCGCCAGGTCGCGGGTCTCCTCGATGGAGAGCTGCGAGCCGAACCAGTAGGCGTTCTTCTCGTGCCCAAAAAGCAGGACACCGAGCTCGTCGATGCCGTCGACGATCTCGTTTTCGTCGAGGATGTGATGCTCGGACTGGGCGTTGCCGCCGTTGCCGAACAGTTCGTGCAGCGAAAGCACCGCGTCGTTGCAGGGGTGGTAGGCGTAGTGCACCGTCGGGCGGAATTCGGGCGCGTCGTTCGACCCGAGCGTGAAGAATTCGGCGATCGAGATGGATTCGTCGTGGGTCACCAGGAACCCGTACTGGGCACCCGGCGTCGGGCACCAGGTGCGGACCCGCGTATTGCCGCCCGGTTGCTCAAGGAAGATCGCCAGGTCCGAGCCGTCCTGCTGCTTGCCGGCATTGTCCGGCCACCATTTCTCATGCGTGCCCCAGCCCATTTCCGCCGGCTGCATGCCCTCCGACAGGAAACCCTCGACCGACCAGGTGTTCCAGAACACCTCCATGGGCTTCGGCGCGCGCGAACGCTGGGTATCGCGTTCGGCGATATGAATACCCCTGACGCCGGCCTGCTTCATCAACCGCGCCCAGCCCTGCTGGTCTTCGTGTCCGGGCTCCTGGTAGTCCAGTCCGATCGCATCGGCGATGTCGACCAGCGCCTGCTTGACGAACCAGTTGACCATGCCCGGATTGGCGCCGCAGCAGGACACTGCGGTCGTGCCGCCGGGCGAACGGGCCTTTTCCTCGCGCATCACTTTGCGCAGCGCATAATTGGTGCGGGCGGCCGAGCCGGCGTCCTTGTCGAAATAGAAGCCCGGCCAGGGCTCGACGACGGTATCGATATAAAGGACGCCGAGTTCGCGGCACATCCTGACGATCTCCACGGACGACGTATCGACGGAGAGATTCACGCAGAAGCCCTGTCCGCCGCCCTCGGTCAGCAGCGGTTCCAGGATCGCGCGGTAGTTTTCCGGCGTCAGCGCCTCATGGACGAAGCGGAGCCCGCGCTCGTCGAGAAGATTGCGGTGGCTGTCATCCGGATCGATCACCGTGAAGCGGCTGCTGTCATATTCGAAGTGGCGTTCGATCAGCGGCAGCGTGCCCCGGCCGATCGAGCCGAAGCCGATCATGACGATCGGGCCTGTTATCTTTGCGTGAACGGGCCATCCCGCCATGCTGCGGTCTCCCCGATCTGGTCATGCGCGATTGGGCGCC
>DATHRP010000651.1:0-5717 GCA_035465195.1 Afifellaceae bacterium
ATCTGCAGCGTTTCCTGTACCAGATCGCCGGCAAAACAGCGCCTCAGAAGGCGCCGGCGGCAGCGTTGAAATCCGCGATTATCCGCCGGCCGCTTTCGGCAACCGCTTCGGTCAGCCGGTCGACATCGGCGGCGAGTAGCCGGCCGTTCCGCTTGACGATATCGCCGCCGACGATGACCGTGTCGACATTGCCGACATGGGCGTGGAACAGGATCGAGGCGAGCGGATCGTGCACCGGCCGCATGTTGATGGCGCCGGCGTCGACCAGCACGATGTCGGCCTGCTTGCCGACGCTGAGCGAGCCGATCCGGTCGTCGAGGCCGAGCATCCGTGCGCCGCCGATGGTCGCCCATTCCAGCGCCTCGCGTGCCGGGACGGTGATCGAGGCCGGCGGTTTGCCCTCGCCCGCCCGCGCGGCAAGATTGTCGGCATGGCGGGCCGACTGCAACGCGAAGCGGGTAACGGCGAACATGTCGCCGGCCATCGCCGATTCGATGTCGGAGCCGAGCGAGATTTTGCCACCGAGCGCGCGCAGCCGGTTGGTCAGGGGCTCGCCGAAGCCCATCTGCAGCTCCACCTCCGGCGTCGGCGTGAACGACACGCCGTGATCGACCAGGAGCCGCAGCAGGTCGCCGGAGAGCACGTTGCCGTGCACCACGTTGACGTGGCTTCCGAGCAGACCGTCGCCGGCCAGCCGCTCGAAGCCGTCCGGCGTCAGCATCGGACCGCTGACATGCAGGCTCGCCACGAGGCCGAATTCCTTCGCAAGCCGGAAATCGCTGTCGCAGACTCCGGCCACGGCGAGCTGCGGACCGAGCACGGCCAGGCCGAGCGTCACCCTTGCCGTCTCCGACGACAGCCGGCCCTGCACCAGGCGCTCGACCTCGCCGCGCGGCATCGGCACCTCGCTGAAATGCGGCTGTCCGGGCTTCGGATCCGGTTTCGGCGAGCCGTGCAGGAAAACCGCCCGCGCACCCGACGCCTCCAGCCCGTCGACAGCCGCGTCGGTGTGATCCGGCGTCGGATTGTTGTGGCACCAGTCGGCGAGCGTCGTGGTGCCGGCATTGAGCTGATGCAGCGCGCCGACATGGTTGGCGATGCGGATGTCGTCGGGCCGGAAATGGGTGGCGAGACCGGCATGCATTGCGCGCAGATATTCGCCGAGCGTCCAGTCGACGGCAATACCGCGGAGGCCCGCCTGCCAGGTGTGGATATGCGCGTTGACGAAGCCCGGCATGGCGATCATCTCCGCCGCATCGATCACTTCCGCATAGTCGGGAACGTCGAGGCTCGCGCCGATCGCGGCGATCGTGTCGTCCTCGACGAGAATGTCGCCGGCCGGAAGCTTTCCGACGGCGGGATCGACCGAAACGATGGCGGCGTTGCGGATCAGCAGGCGGGACATCGGCAAACCCTCCGTTTCAGACCAGGACAAGCGCGATTTCAGGAAACAGGATAAGCAGGCCGGTGACCAGCGCCATCACGATCACGAACGGCGCAGCACCCGCGAAGATCTCGCCGAGCGAGATGAAATCCTTCGGCAGCGATCCCTTGACGACGAACACCGACAGCCCGAACGGCGGCGTCAGCAGCCCCATCTCGATGGCCACCACCGAGACGATGCCGAACGAGATCAGGTCGCCGCCGAGCGCAGTGACCACCGGCAGCGCGATCGGCAGGATCACCAGCATGATCGAGACGCTGTCGAGGATCATGCCGAGCAGGACGACAAGAACCATATAGGCGAACAGGAAGCCGATCAGACTGAGGTTCATCGACGCGATCAGGCCGGTCGCCTGCATCGGGATGGTGGAGAGCGCCAGCATGCGCGCATAGAGGTTGGCCGCGATGATCAGAAACAGGATGCTGGCGGTGATGTAGCCGGTCTCCAGCGCCACGTCGCGGAAGGCGCGCCAGTCGAGCTTGCGCCGCGCGAGCGCCACGAGGATGGCGCCGAACGCGCCGATGGCGCCGGCCTCGGTCGGGCTGAAGAAGCCGCCATAGATGCCGCCCATCACGAGCGCGACGATGACGATCACCGGCACCATCCTGAACACCATGGCGCCGGTCGACATGGCATCGACCTCGACCCTGCGCGCCTCGCCGACGAAGCCCGGCGCGAAGGTGGCGAGCGCCACGTTGAGCAGCCCGAAGGTCACCGCAAGCAGTATGCCCGGAACGATTGCCGCGACGAACAGCTGGCCGATCGACGCCTCGGCGAGCAGTCCGTAGATGATGAGCAGCAGGCTCGGCGGGATCAGCATGCCGAGCACCGAACTGCCGGCGACCACGCCGGCGCTGAACCGACGGGTATAGCCGGCCTCGGTCATCGCAGGCACGGCGACGCGGCTGAACACCGCGGCCGAGGCGATCGACGAGCCGGTGATGGCGGCGAAGACGGCGTTGGCTCCGACAGTGGCGATGCCGAGGCCGCCGCGGACTCTGCGCAGGAGCACGACCGCGACCTGGAAGGCGTCGCGCCCGACATCGGCGCGGTCGAGCATCAGCCCCATGGTGACGAACAGCGGCACGACGCCGAACTCGAAGGAGCGGATCGCGCCGGAGGCGGCGATGCCGAGCGCATTGCCGGCGACATTGATGTTGCCGCGGGTCAGCCAGACGCCGAGGAACGACATGGCGAGCAGCGCGAAGGCCACCGGCATGCCGCAGGCGATCAGAACGAACAGGCCGAGAAAGGCCGTCAGGCCGATGCCGGCCGGCGACAGGCCGCCCTGCGTCATGACGAGAACGAACCCGGCCGCCAGCGCGACCAGCACGGCAAGACCGACGAGCCCGCGTCCGACCGCCGGCCGGTCTTCCTTCAGCGCTTCGACCAGGTTCCGTGCGTGGACGACCGCCAGGCGAAACGTCTCGAACACCGCCACGGCGCATCCGATGGCGACCGCCAGCTTGAACGGCCACAGGATGATCTGGTAGGCGCCGAGCGCGCCGGTGAACTGGCCGGTCGAATAGGCCTTGGCGAAATCGCCCCACAGCCAGACGAGCGCCCGCCACAGAAGCACGGCCCCGGCCAGATGGAACAGCGCATTGGCGCCGTGGGCCAGGATCGGCCGGTCGCTCTGCCAGCCGCCCATCAGAAATTCGGCCGCGATCAACCGCCGGCCGCGGATCGTGCTGCCGAGCTGCACGAACACGCAGGCGACGATGGAAAAGGCGACGAAATCGGAAACGCCGTTGATCGGCACTGAGAACAGGGTGCGCGAGATGACGTCCAGCGTGATCAGGACCATGGTGACCATGATCGTCGACGAGGCGATCACCGACAGGGCATAGGCCGCCCTGCCGGTCTGCCTGTCGAGACTGGCGGCGACGCCGGCCGGTGTGCCGCCCGGTCTGCCGGTCGCCATGCGCTCCCCCTCCGCCGCGGTCAGGTATCGAAGGCTAGATGTTAGCCGCCCAGTCGCGGAGCGGCTTCGCACCCTCTTCCTGCACGACGGCCATGAACTTCTTCATGATGTCGCGGCCCGGCACCCCGTTCGCCTCCTGGGCCTCGACCCAGATCTTGCCGAGGTCGGGCAGCCGGCCCACCCATTCCGCCTTCTGCTCGTCGGGCATGTCGCTGACGGTTGCGCCCTCCTCGGCGAACTTCTTGAAGAAGATCGCCTCGCGCTCCTCGATGAGCCGCGCATTCTCGAGAGAATATTCGCGGCCGAGCTCGGCGATCACCTGCTGCACGTCATCCGGCAGACCGTTGTAGGTGTCGGTGTTGACGCCGAAGCCGCCGAAGGTCAGCGGACCGGTGTTGACGCGGGTGACGAATGGCGCCTGCTCGTGCAGCTTCAGCGGATAAGCGCCGGTGCCGATCAGGATCGTGCCGTCGCCGACACCGGTCTGCAGCTGGCCGTACATGGCCGGAATGCCGGTATTGACGAGCGTCGCGCCGAGCGGCTCGACCCAGGGCGCGCAGACCGGCACGCCGAGCAGCTTGACGCCTTCCAGGTCGGACAGCTTCTCGATCGGCTTCTTGGTGAAGAGGTGATAGCCGTCGGAGACGCAGGAGCCGAAGAAGGTGACGTTCTGGTCCGTCCACTCCTTCTTCATCGCCGGTTCGGTCTCGTTCAGCCGATTCATCGTGTTGATCGCCTGTGTCACCGTCTGGGTGGTGAACGGCGCGGAATACATGATGTTCTGCAGCGGAAGTGTCGCCGGCTCCCAGATCGAACCGATCCAGCCCATGTCCGTCAGCTGCTGGCTGACCGCTTCCAGCGTGTCGTTGAAATTGTAGAGCGCGCCGCCGAAGGCCTCGGTCCAGTTGATACGGTAGTTCGAGCCGCGCTCTTCCAGAAGCTTGTTGGATTTTTCCACCAGCACCGTCTTCAGCGGCGTCACCCAGGCGATCACCGTCGGATGGCTGGATGAGATGGTGAGGTTGATGACCTCCTGCGCCTCAGCCGCGCGTCCGATGACCAGCGGCGACGTCAGCGATATCATGCCGGCCACCATCGTCCTGCGGTTCATGTCCATTTCGTCCTCCCTTGCTGCGCGATTTGGACGACCGTACAACCGAACCGAAAGCCTATGCAATCGTTTGCGAACGCACGGCGCGAATCTTCTCAAGGAATGCAGTGCACGCCGAACGGTCGAACGGCCGATCCGCTTCGGCGCGGGATTCGGTTCTGTTAACCGGGTCCGCGCTAGAGTGCGAGGCGAACAAGGCCGGCCGCTCCCTGCCGGCCAGCAGTCAATCCGGATGAGGCAAAGCGCATGTCATCAGGCCTGGGTACGGTGCTCTCCTTCGAGGAAATCGACACTCTCGAGCGACGCATCGCCGAGGAGGCGGAAGGTGGGCGCGATGATGAAGCCCGACAGGGCGCTGAGCGGCTGCGGGCGATCCAGCATCACCAGCCGTACGCCGCCAAAGCCTTGCTACGGACCGTCAACAGCGGTTGCCTGCCCGTCGACTTGGCGGCGGATATCCTCATGGAAATCGCCGAGGCCCATGATCGGGATGCCGTCATCCTGGGCAAGGCCGGCGAATGCCTTGAGGCCGTCCGCGACATCGACGATCTCAACGCCGCTCCCCCGAGCGAGCCGGTCTTCAGCGCCGTCATCGACAGGCTCACCGGACTTGTGGAAAAAACAGAAGGCCGGCCGGAACAGGAGGCGGTGCTGCGCGGCCTCGCCACCGGCGCCCGCATGCTGGCGCGCCAGCGCGACGCCCTGGCCGAGCAGTGCTATCGCAGGCTGGCGGCGCTCAAGCCGGACGACAGCGTGTGTCACTACAATCTCGGCCTGTTCCTGAAAACCCGCGGCCGTTTCGCCGAAGGCATGGCGGAAAACCAGGCCGCGGCCAGGCTGACCGATGAGCCGGAGGAGGCCATCGAATGGAATCTCGGCATCTGCGCCACCGGCGCCGGCGACGGCGAAGCGGCGCTCGAGGACTGGAAGCGCATGGAGCAGATCATCGAGATGGGCCGCTTCGGTCTGCCCGACGGCGGCTATCCGCAATGCAAGGTCAAGCTTGCCGAGCGGCCGCTCGCCGAGCGCGATGCGGACAGCGACGATCCCGGTCTGGAAGAGACGATCTGGATCCAGCGCCTCAGCCCCTGCCACGGCATCATCCGCAGCGTGCTGTACCGGGATCTCGGCGTCGACTATGGCGACGTCATCCTGTTCGACGGTGCGCCGATCACCTATCACACTTACGGCGAGACCAGCGTGCCGGTGTTCCCGCACCTGGCGACGCTGGTCCGGCT
>DATHRP010000652.1:0-3104 GCA_035465195.1 Afifellaceae bacterium
TTGCGGTTGCGGTCAAGCGGGAATGCGCTTAACCCCCATTGCCATCGAATTGCCGACGATCCGCGCCCGCTAGCGGCGGGCGCGACAGCCTGGAATTGTGATCGGGAGTCGAACGATGATCGAAGCGAAAACCGGCGCGCCCTACCGCGCCGACCATGTCGGGAGCCTGCTCAGGCCCGATGCCGTCAAGGCCGCCCGCAAGGGCCATTTCGAGGAGGGCACGGTCTCGGCGGAGGACCTGAAGGCGGTCGAGGACGCGGCGATCCGCGATGCCGTCGCGATGCAGGAGGAGGTCGGCCTGAACGCCGTCACCGACGGCGAGTACCGCCGATCGTTCTGGCACTACGACTTCATGGGCGAACTAACCGGTTTCCATCTCGACGAGCGCGAGCAGGAGGGCGTGCAGTTCCACGGCGCGGTGCTTCGGCCGATCTTCCCGACCATTACCGGCCGGCTCGATTTTCCCGACGACCATCCGATGCTCGATCATTTCCGCTACCTTGCAACGGTGACGAAGGTTCAGCCGAAGATCTCGATTCCGGGTCCGAGCTGTTGCCACTTCCGGGTGGCGAAGGAGGATATCCATCCGCCGGAATACGGGGACCTGCAGGTGCTGTTCGACGATCTGGCGAAGACCTACGCCAAGGCCGTCGCCGCCTTCTACGCCGCCGGCTGTCGCTACCTGCAGATGGACGACATCTTCTTTGCCTATCTCTGCGATCCGAAGATCCGCGATCAGAAGAAGGCGGAAGGCCTCGATCCGGACTGGCTGATCGACCGCTACGCCTGGACGATGCACGAGGCGATCAAGGACCGGCCGGCCGACATGAAGATCGGCATGCATATGTGCCGCGGCAATTTCGTCTCCACCTGGGTGGCGGAAGGCGCCTACGACCCGGCGGCCGACGCGATCTTCAACAAGACCGGCATCGACATCTATTTCATGGAGTACGACAGCGAGCGGGCCGGCGGGCTGGAGCCGCTCAGGCTGCTGCCGAAAGGCGACAAGCGCGTGCTGCCGGGCTTCATCACCACCAAGACCGGCGAGCTGGAAAGCCTCGATGACCTGAATCGCAAGTTCGAGGAAGCCTCGAAATATGCCGACATCGACCAACTCGGCATCGCCCCGCAATGCGGCTTCGCCTCCACCGAGGAGGGCAACAAGGTCACTGAAGACGACCAGCGCCGCAAACTGGAACTTGTCGTGAAGACCGCCGAGGCGATCTGGGGCGGCGTGGACAAGTAGGCGGATATCTCCGTCTGGACGGTAGCCGGGGCCCCGGCCCGACGGGCTGCGTCGCAGGCAGGGAGGCGCCCGCGGGGCATGGGCCGCCCGAGGAACCTCAGGGGTCGGGCAATCCCCTGATTGTGGGCCGGGGCCCGGCAGGAGCAAATACTATACTTTAGGTTGAATTTCCATACCTGATCGCGTCGTTTTCTCGGCTATTTATCAGGCCGGACATGGAAAAGCCGAAGCGGTCGGCGGGGACTCCGGTCCGCTCCGGCAGGCGCAACTTGGCGTTACGGTGGTGATTCAACGTATTATATGTAAATAAATTATTAAAGCCGAATTTTTGCGCACTAAGGCGAAGTAAGATTTTATAAAAATACTTGGAAAATATTCAGAAAAATAAACTAAAAGAATTCACCAAAGCCTCCCGTCACTGCAAAGGGAGGCGGTTTCGCGTCAGAGACCTGCTTTCAGCAGTCCCTCCCTGCAATGCTGCAGGTCGGCATCGTTCCTGTAATGCATCGTCGCCAGGTATGATTCGAGGTCGAAGTCCGGCTCCAGTTCCCGGACCCGCGTGGCATGTGCCGCAGCGGCGGTCTTGTCACCCAGCCAGGCGTAGGCCGCGGCGAGGAACGCATGATGGGTATGATCCGTCGTGGTGAGATGCATGAAAGCCTCGATCGCCTCGGCGTACTGGCGCGCGGCGAAATGGGCCTTGCCGAGATGGCTCCAGAACCGTTCGGGATGATGCGGATTGAGTTGCATCGCCTTGCGGATCCACGCGACGCCCTCCTCGGGCGTACCGAGCCAGGTCAGCAATTCGCCCTGCTGGACGACCACCAGATCGTAGTTCGGGTTCAGCGTCAAAGCGCGCTCCTGATGGTATCGCGCCTTGGTCAGGTCGTTGTTGCCGATATTGATGGCCGCGAGAATGCGATGAACGTCGGCATCGTTGTCGTCGAGCGCGAGCGCGCGCCTGACACTGTCGCCGGCTTCGTCCCACAGCGCATCCCTGTCGTCGCACCAGCTGTATACCCAGGCCTGCCCCAGGATGCAGCCGCGCCAGGCATGCGCATGGGCGTAGCCCGGATCGAGTTCGATTGCCCGGGCGATCAGCTCCTGCGCCTGCCTGTTGTCCACCATGGTGCTGCGGTGATGCAGGACCTTGGCCGCCAGGACACATTCATAGGCCGCCATGTTCGCCGGGGTCTTTCGTTTTAGCTGATCGCGCTGGGCTGCCTCGACCCGGCCGGGCAGGGTCGCGACGATGGCGGCGGTGATCTCGTCCTGGATCTCGAAGATGTCGTCGAGGTTCCGATCGTACTTTTCGGCCCAGATGTGCTTGTCGTCGGCCGTGTCGATCAGCTGCACCGTAACCCTCAGCCGTCCTCCGGCCTTGCGCACGCTCCCCTCGACCAGGTACTGCGCGCCGAGATCCTTGGCGACCTCGCGGATGTTCACCGCCTGGCCCTTGTAGACGAAGGTGGAATTTCGGGAGATCACGAAAAGCTCGTGACGCCGCGCCAATTCGGTGATGATGTCCTCCGTCAGGCCGTCGACGAAGAACTCCTGTTCCGGATCGCCGCTCATGTTGGCGAATGGAAGCACCGCGACCGACGGCTTACTGACCTGACGGCTTGCGGCCGGCTTTTCCTTCCCGTCCGCCCTGACAGGCTGTGCCTGGTCCAGGACCGCCCTGTACACGCGCACCGCGCGGCTGATGTTCTTCAGGCTCTTTTCGCCGAGGTCCTCGAACGCGATATCGAGCCGGTCGCCGACCTGGTCGTGGACGGCGGCGGTAATGCAGATGCCGCCGACATCGGCAAGCTGCTCGATGCGGGCCGCGACGTTAACGCCGTCGCCGAAAATGTCG
>DATHRP010000653.1:0-3519 GCA_035465195.1 Afifellaceae bacterium
CGTCGAGGAAGGCCGGATCGACTGATCCGGCCGCCAATAGATTATTTGCCGGCAAACAGCCGCGCCACGGCCGGCACCAGGCACGACGCCAGGGCGATCTTGGTAAGGTCGGCCAGGATGAACGGGTAGAAGCCCCACTCCAGGATCGGCTTGTCCCAGCCGAACAGGGCGCCGAGCCAGGCGACACCGAGCACATACATGACAGCGATGCCGGCCAGCATGGCGCCGAACAGGGTGAACGGATTGCGGTCGAATCCGCGCTCGGCGAACCAGCCGACGATCGCCGTCATCGCCACGAAACCGGCCAGGTAGCCGCCGGTCGCCTGCAGCATGTACGCGATGCCGATGCCCTTTTCCGGCGTGTCGGTGAAGACCGGCATGCCCATGGCGCCTTCGGCCATGTAGAGCAGGATGGTTGCAAGGCCGAGGCGCAAGCCATATGTGGCGGCAAGCCCCATGATGACAAAGACCTGCATAGTGACCGGCACAGGATAGAATGGAACCTTGACCTTGGCCGATGCCCAGATCAGCAAAGTGCCGACCACTGCGAGGAGCACATAGGCGACCATCCGCCATGCGCCTTCGGCGGGTAGAATACGTCCGATCAGCGGGGCGGGAACAGCAAGTGTTGTCATGTCGTCCTCATCTCTTACAACCTTCGTCGTGAGTCTATAGAGATGCCCGCGGCAGCGGGCAAGCGGGTAGAAATGAGCCTAAACTTCGATCGGGAGTTCGAGCCGCGGCACGGCGAAAGCGTTAACGTCGCGCCCGGCGTGCGCCGGGTGACGGCGAACAATGGCGGTCCGTTCACGTTCCGCGGCACGAACACCTTCATCGTCGGCGAGCGCGAACTGGCGGTGATCGACCCGGGTCCCGACGATCCGGCACATGTCGACGCGGTGATCCGGGCTATCGCCGGCCGACCGGTCAGCCACATCCTTGTCAGTCACACGCACCGTGACCACTCGCCAGCGGCATCGGCGCTGCGCGAGGCGACCGGCGCTCCGGTGCTGGCGGAAGGTCCGCACCGCGCTACGCGCGACCTCAATGTCGGCGAGACCAACCCGCTCGACGCCAGCGCCGACAAGCAGTTTGCGCCCGATGAACGGCTCGCCGACGGCATGCTGGTGCGCGGCGAAGGCTGGACGCTGGAGGCGGTCGCCACGCCCGGCCATACCGCCAACCACCTGGCCTTCGCCCTTCATGAGGAAAACCTCCTGTTCTCCGCCGACCACGTCATGGCCTGGTCGACGTCGGTCGTCGCGCCGCCGGACGGCTCTATGGGCGATTTCATGGCCTCGCTGGACAAGCTGCTGGCACGCCGCGAGACGCTCTACCTGCCGGCGCACGGCGGCGAGGTCCGCGACCCGCAGGGCTTCGTGCGCGGGCTGAAGACGCACCGCAGGATGCGCGAGCGGGCGATCCTCGACCGGCTGGTCAAGGGCGATACCACGATCGCCGAACTGGTCGCGGCGAACTATCGCGGGCTCGACAAGCGGCTGACCGGCGCGGCAGCACTCTCCACCCTCGCCCATCTTGAGGATCTCGTCGCCCGCGGGCTGGTGGCCACGGACGGACACGCTGCCATCGACGGCCGCTACCGGCCGGCCGGCTGAAACACGTTCAGATATCCGACCGCTCGCCTTGCAGCGCCAGGTCGAGGGCTGCCAGGAACGCCCTGATCCGGCGGGCGTTCTGGCCGAGGTCGTGGAGCCCGTAGGTCGAGGCGGAGCGGACATCGACACGCGTTCCGCCGGGCTCCAAGATCATGCGGATGACGACATGATCGGTGAACCGGAACAGCAGGGTGCGCGAAACCGCCTGGATGGCGGCCTGCGTGGCCTCCGGGCCGGGCTCGTTGGTCGCGACGATCTGCCAGCCGCGGTCCTCCACGACCAGTTTCGCGGCGTCGAAGACCCGCGTCAGATTGACCGGATAGCGCCGCGCCGTAATGTCGGGATAGGCGGAAAATTGCACCTCCCGCCTTTCCGGTGGCGGCGGCGCAACCCTTTCCGCCGGAATGCCGCGGAGCGTCAGGTAGGCCGGCGGGTCGACGGTATCGGTGGAAATGTCGTTCAGCCGCGGATAGACGGCAAGCGCGTAGACGGCGGCGGCGAACAGAAGGGTGCCGGGCACCGAATACACGACGCCGAGCACGGCCGAGCCCGCCCCCTCCTCACCGTTCCACCATATGTCGACGAGCGCATAGAGGCCAGCCGACACGCCCAGTATGGCGAACAGGATGCCCGTCGAGATGAGCGCGACGAGGGCCGTTTCGGGAACCAGTCCGTAGCGGTGACCGAGAGCGGTCAGGACGAGGACTGGCACGGAAAAGACGCCCGCTGTCCGCGCAAAGCGCGCCGCGCGGGACCGCTGGACAGTGATCCTCGCTCCCATCGTCTACCTTTCAGCCTGAAATCCGGTCCGAATCTCGCGTGCAGGTCTTATTGCTGCGCCGGCGCGGATTATGCAAACCGATAATCGGCGAACTGCTCGCGCAGGGCGGTTTTCTGGATCTTGCCGGTCGCCGTGTGGGGGATCTCGTCGACGAACGCCACCGCGTCCGGCATCCACCACTTGGCGATCTTCGGCCGCATGTAATCGAGGATCTCGTCCGCCGTCGGCGACCTGTCCGCCTTCGCCACCACGATCAGCAGCGGCCGCTCGTCCCATTTCGGATGGCTTACGCCGATCACCGCCGCTTCCGCGACATCGGGATGTCCGACGGCGATGTTTTCCAGCTCGATGGAGGAAATCCATTCTCCGCCCGACTTGATCACGTCCTTGGACCGATCGGTGATCTGCATATAGCCGTTGGCGTCGATATGGGCGACGTCCCCGGTGTCGAAAAATCCGTCCGCGTCCAGGACGTCGCCGCCCTCGCCCTTGAAATAGGCCTTGGTGATCGCCGGGCCGCGCACCTTGAGCCTGCCATAGGTCTCGCCGTCCCACGGCTGGCTGCGGCCTTCGTCGTCGGTGATCTTCATTTCAACCGTGAACGGCGCGTGGCCCTGCTTGACCTGCAGGTCGAGCAGGGCTTCGCCTTTCAGGTCAGCGACCTCCGGCTTCAGCGAGCACAGAGTGCCGAGCGGGCTCATTTCCGTCATGCCCCAGGCGTGCACCACCTCGACGTCGTAGACGTTCTGGAAGGTCTCGATCATCGCGCGCGGACAGGCCGAGCCGCCGATGACGACGCGCTCGAGGTGGTCGAGCTTCCTGCCGCTCTCTTCAAGATATTGCAGCAGCATAAGCCAGACGGTCGGCACGGCGGCGGTGACGGTGACCTTGTGCGCGTCCAGGCATTCGTAGATCGACGCGCCGTCCATCCTGCCGCCCGGCATCACCATCGAGGCGCCGGCCATCGGGGCTGCGAAGGCGATCGCCCAGCAATTGGCGTGGAACATCGGCACCACCGGCATGACACGGTCGCGGCTTGCCAGGCCAATCATATCCGGCGAATTGGCGGCCAGCGCATGCAGGACATTGGAGCGGTGGGAATAGACCACGCCCTTGGGATTT
>DATHRP010000654.1:0-7472 GCA_035465195.1 Afifellaceae bacterium
TTCGACGGGCGCGAGGATTATCATTCCCGCATCAACGACCCGGATTTGGACATCGACTAGAACACTCTGCTGATCATCCGCGGTGCCGGGCCGGTCGGCTATCCGGGCGCGGCAGAGGTGGTCAACATGCAGCCGCCAGACGCCCTCCTGAAGAAGGGCATCATGGAACTGCCCTGCATCGGCGACGGCCGCCAGTCCGGCACATCCGGTTCGCCGTCGATCCTCAACGCCTCGCCGGAAGCGGCGACGGGGGGCGGGCTGGCGCTGGTAAAGACCGGCGACCGGGTGCGGATCGACCTGAAGAAGCGCGAGGCGAACATCCTGATTTCCGACGAGGAACTGGCCGAACGCCGGGCGGAGATCCAGGCGAAGATTGCCGGCGGCGGGCTCGACTACGTGCCGGAAAGCCAGACGCCGTGGCAGGAGATCCAGCGCGGTATCGTCGACGAGCTGTCGCGGGGCATGGTGCTGAAGCCGGCGGTGAAATACCGCGACGTGGCGCACAAGTTCCGGCCACGGGACAATCATTGAAAGTTCAACGCTGACAGGGAACCGAGAATATGAGCGCTGCGCCGGCCGGAGATGCCGCCATCCGCTTCCGCGCGTTGCACGAGCGCGGCGGGATTTTCGTCATGCCCAATCCCTGGGATGCCGGCACGGCGAAGGTGCTTGAGCATTTCGGGTTCGAGGCGATTGCCACGGCCAGTGCGGCGCTGGCGTGTTCGCTCGGCCGCGCCGATGCGTCCGGCGCGGTGAGCCGCCAGCAGGCGCTTGACCATGCGAGGGTGTTGATCGGCGCAGTCGACCTGCCGGTCAACGGCGATCTGGAATCCGGTTTCGGTGACGAGCCGGAAGACGTAGCGGAAACGATCCGCCAGTCGATCGCCGTCGGCATGGCCGGCTGCTCAATCGAGGACCGCACGTGCGACAGCGCACATCCGCTCTACGTGCGCGGGCTGGCTATTGAACGCATCCGTGCGGCGCGCACGGTGATCGACGATGCGGGCTCCCGTTTCGTGCTGACGGCGCGCTGCGAGGCGTATCTCACGGGCCATGACGACCCGCTCGGCGAATGCCTCGATCGTCTTGCGGCGATGGCCGACGCCGGAGCGGATGTCGTCTATGCCTGCGGCATGCGCGAGCCCGACCATATAGCCGAACTGGTGAAGACCGTTCCGGTTCCGGTCAACGTGATCGGCGGGACCGGGCCGGCACCCTTGTCGATAGGCCAGCTTGAGGATCTCGGCGTGCGCCGCGTCAGTCTCGGGCCGCGGCTTTGCCAGGCCGCGATGGGCGCGTTCGTGCGCGCCGCGGAGGAGGTGAGCGGCAAGGGCACTTTCGGCTTCATGAAGGACGCGGGGAATCTCGCTGCCGTCACGGCGATGTTCGGATTCCGGGGCTGACAGGATATGGCGGACGTGGATCCAGGCGACCTGACCGACTGGCGTCCGCGGCCGCCGGCGACGAATGCGCCGATGCGCGGCCGCTATGTCGAACTCGTGCCGCTTGATCCGCAGGCGCATCGCGACGCCCTGTGGCAGGCATTCGGGACCCGTGCGGATCTCTGGGACTATATCCCGACGGGGCCTTTCGCCGGTAAAGCGGCGCTGGAGGCGGGGCTAGAATGGATCGCAGTCCAGCCGGGCTGGGAGCCGTTCGCGATCCTCGACGCGACGACCGGCGAGGGGTGCGGAACGGCCAGCTATATGCGCACCGATGCGGAAAACGGCGTTACCGAGATTGGCTGCATCGTCTACGGCGAGCGTTTCCAGTGCTCGCGCGAGGCGAGCGAAGCGCAATATCTGTTTGCGCGGCGGGTGTTCGACGAACTCGGCTATCGGCGCTACGAGTGGAAATGCGATGCGCTTAACGAGGCGTCGAAGCGGGCGGCGCGACGGCTCGGCTTCGCCTATGAAGGAACGTTCCGGCAGCACAGGGTGACCAAGGGCCGGAATCGCGATACGGCATGGTTTGCCATGCTTGACCATGAATGGCCGGCAATCCGGGCGCGCTTCGAGGCGTGGCTCGACCCGGTCAGTTTCGACGATGACGGCCGGCAGAGACGCCGGCTCGAGGATTGCTGAAAGGATTGATCGTGAGCGGACGGCTTGAGGGAAAGCGTGCATTCTGTACCGCGGCGGCGCAGGGCATCGGGCGGGCGATCGCAATCGCATTTGCCGACGAAGGCGCGGAAGTGATCGCCACCGACCTGGACGAAGCCAAGGTTGCCGAACTTGCCGATCTTGGCGTGGCGCGGACGGCGGGGCTCGACGTGCGGGACACGGCGGCGGTCAATGCCATGGCCGAGGATGTCGGCGATGTCGACATCCTCGCCAACGTCGCCGGCTTCGTGCACCACGGTTCGGTGCTGGAATGCTCCGAGGACGACTGGGACTTTTCCTTCGACCTCAACGTCAAGAGCATGCACCGGACAATCTCGGCGTTCCTGCCGGGCATCCTCAGGAGGGCAAAAACCGGAAGCGGCGGGGCGATCGTCAACATGTCGTCCGGTGCATCGTCGATCAAGGGCACGCCGAAGCGTTACGTCTACGGCGCCTCGAAGGCGGCAGTGATCGGCCTGACCAAGGCAGTAGCGGCCGACTTCATCGGCGACAATGTCCGCTGCAACGCCATTTGTCCTGGCGTCGTCCATTCGCCGTCCTGGGAGGCGCGGGTGGAAGCACTTGGAAAGGAGATGGGCGGATATGAAAAGGCGAAGGACTGGTTCGTTTCTCGCCAGCCGATGGGCCGGATCGCCCAGCCGGAAGAGATCGGGGCGCTGGCCGTCTATCTCGCTTCGGACGAAAGCGCGTTCATCACCGGGCTCGCCGTTCCGATCGACGGCGGCTGGTCGCTCTGAGGTGCGGCCATGAGCCGGGATACGCGAAATGCCTTCATAGCCGCGGCGGTCATCATGCTGGCGATCGGCGGCGGTTTTCTCCTGATGCCGACCGTCATGAACCAGGTGGCGGGTTTCGGACCTGCCGGCGGCGTCATCGTCGCCATCGCCTTTATGGCGGCCTTCTTCGTGGTGTTGTGGCTGCGCGGCCGCTATCAGCGCCGGCGTGACGACAATACCGACTGAGCGCGACTGTTGATGGACAGCCCGTCCAGCTGAGAACGAAAATGACAAGCCCCGATGGATAGTGCAATCTGCGGGGCCGATTGAGCGGAGGCCACCATGCATATCCTGATCACCGGAGCCGCGGGAATGATCGGCCGCAAGATCACCGAGCGGCTGCTGGCGGACGGCGAACTTAACCGCAGACCGATCAGCAAACTGACGCTGCACGATATCGTCACACCCGACGCGCAGCCGACCAGCGAGACATCGATCTTGCCGGTCGCTGGCGATATCTCGGACCCGGTGGTCATCGAAAGGCTGGTGGCGGAGAAGCCCGACCTGGTGATTCATTTGGCCGCCATCGTTTCCGGCGAGGCCGAGGCGGATTTCGCCAAAGGCTATGCGGTCAACCTGAACGGAACACGCCTGCTGTTCGACGCCCTGCGCGAGGCGGGATACGGCCCACGCGTCGTGTTTGCTTCGTCGATCGCGGTTTTCGGTGCGCCGTTCCCCGACCCGATCCCCGACGAATTCCACCTGACACCGCTCACCAGCTACGGAACGCAGAAGGCGATCGGCGAGATGATCCTGTCCGATTATTCCAGGCGCGGCTTCTTCGAAGGCATCGCACTCAGGTTGCCGACCATCTGCGTGCGGCCGGGAAAGCCGAACAAGGCGGCCTCGGGCTTCTTCTCCGGCATCATCCGCGAGCCTCTGGCCGGCCACGAGGCGATCCTGCCGGTGGACGATAGTGTGAAGCACTGGCATGCCAGCCCGCGTTCGGCGGTCGGCTTCTTCCTGCATGCGGCCACGATGGACCTCGAAATGGTCGGTGCGCGCCGCGGCATCACCATGCCGGGGGTCCCGGCCACGGTGGCCGAGCAGATCGAGGCACTGCGCGAGGTGGCCGGCGACAAGGCCGTCGCGCTGATCCGGCGCGAGCCGGATGACACGATCCGATCCATCGTCGCGGGATGGCCGCAGTCATTCGAGGCAAAGCGGGCGCGCGAACTCGGGTTCGAAGCCGACGCAAGCTTCAGAGCAATTATCGAAACCCATATAGCGGACGAACTGGGCGGTGTTGCTCCGGTAACGCAATAGGCAATTTCTCAGTGCGACCGGTTCGCGGCGAAGCGGCCCGCCTCGATGAGCATCCCGACGGATGGACCGAACGGTTCCAGTAACGTTTCGCACTGGCCTATCGTCTCTTCGAGGACGGAACGGGCGGCATCGGGGCCGAGCAGGGCTGCGAGCGTCGCTTTGCCGCGCCCGGTATCCTTGGCCGTGGCCTTGCCGAGAACGCCTGCATCGCCCTCCAAGTCGAGCAGGTCGTCGGCGATCTGGAAGGCCAGGCCGAGATGGCGGCCGTAGGCTGCCAGCGCATCGCGATGTTTGCTGGTTGCCGCGGCAATGACGGCGCCCATCTCGCAGGAGGCGGCGATCAGCGCGCCGGTCTTCATCGCCTGCATGGTGCGGATGTCCTGCTCGGTAACCGGTAGGGCCTCCGAAGAGAGATCGAGCATCTGGCCGCCGGCCATGCCGCCAAGGCCCGCGGCGCGCGCCAACAGCGCGACAAGCTCGGCCCGGATTGCCGGGTCCGGATGAACGGCCTCCCGCGAAAGGATGTCGAAGGCAAGCGTCTGCAAGGCATCCCCGGCCAGGATCGCCGTCGCCTCGTCGAACGCGCGATGCACGGTGGGCTGCCCGCGCCGCGTAACGTCATCGTCCATGGAGGGCAGGTCGTCATGGATCAGCGAATAGGTGTGCAGGGCTTCGACGGCGGCGCCGGCGAGCACGGCGCCTTTCGCGGTACGGCCGCAAATCCGTGCAGATTCGACAAGCAGGAATGGCCGGAATCTCTTGCCGCCGGCGAAGACGGCGTGGCGCATTGCGGCGAGAAGGCGTTCGGGCCGCGCGATCTCGCCGGGGCCGGGCTCCGGCGCCAGCAGCGTTTCGAGGACGCGATCGATCGCCTGGGCGACATCGGCCAGCCGCTCGGTCATCGATTGGGTCTGGGAAGCATCGCCCATTGCGTCTATGAGGTTCCGGCATCCATCAGTTGATCGTGTGGCGGACAGCGAATGGCGGAAATTTCCGCGAAGTCAAGGGATCGCGCGGCGGAGGCCGGCGGACGGGGTAGGCGCCCCGGACGGTTCCGGCGCATCGTGCGCAGGCTGGTGAAGCTTGTCCTACTGCTGCTGCTCGTGCCTTTGATCCTGTTACCGCTTTACCGTTTTGTCGATCCGCCGATCACAACGGTCATGCTCTGGAACCGGATCGGCGGTGCGTCGATCGTGCGCCAATGGGCGGACATCGAGGCGATTTCGCCCAATCTCGTGCGAGCCGTGCTGGTCGCGGAGGATGCGCGATTCTGTTCGCATGGCGGGATCGACCTGAAGGAAGTCGAGGCGGTGCTGGAGGATCTGGGCGAGGGGACAAGCCCGCGCGGCGCCAGCACGATCACGATGCAGGTAGTGAAGAACCTGTTCCTCTGGCCCGAGAGGTCATACCTGCGCAAGGGGCTGGAGGTGCCGCTTGCCTTCTATGCCGATCTGGTATTGCCCAAGAAACGGATCATGGAAATCTACCTCAATATCGTCGAGTGGGATCGCGGCGTGTATGGCGCCGAGGCCGCGGCGCGGCATTATTTCAACGTTTCCGCCGCCGATCTCGGCCCTGGCGCTTCTGCCCAGCTCGCGGTCACCCTGCCGGCTCCGGCGAGCCGCAATCCGGCGAGGCCGGACGCGCAGATGCGCAGGCTGGCGGCGATCGTGGCCCGCAGGGCGGACCAGTCCGGAGCCTATGTCACCTGCGTCCTGGGCTGACCGGATACCGCGGCAGGAAAAACTTCGCTCCGCATCTTCTCAAAAGCCGTTTTAGCCGCTATATGCGCCTGCGAACGCCGTGGCCGAGCGCCGCGGTGATGGGCATCGACCCGAAATTGAATTCCCACGGAGCATGTCATGGCCGTCCCGAAGAGAAAAACCACGCGCATGAAGCGCGGCTTCCGCCGTTCGACAGATGCGCTGAAGGCGCCGGTCTATGTCGAGGATCAGGAGTCCGGCGAACTGCGTCGTCCGCATCATATCGATCTGAAGAGCGGAAAATATCGCGGCCGCCAGATTCTCGAGCCGAAAGACTCGATCTGACGCGTGGAACATTCCACTGGAAGGCCGGCCCGGGGAACCCTGGCCGGCCTTCTGCGTTTGCACGCTTGCCATGCTGACAGGAACCGGCATATTGGCCGTTAATCTTAATGCGGGATACAAGGCGGACGCGACAGAATGAGCTTCGTACCATTTCTGATCATACCCCTGATCCTCTACAATGTGTTCGCATTCGGGTTTCTGGGCGGTGATGCTGCCAGCCCGTGGATGGCGGTGCTGTTCGAGGTGAACATGGTGTCCGGAACCGTATTCAGGCTCGACCTCGGGTCCACCCTGATCCTCGTTGCCCTGGTGCTCCTGTTTTTCGAGGTGATCAAGGCAACGCGCATCGGCTCGATCACGATCTGGGATCATATGCTCTCGACCTTCGTTTTCGTTGCCTATCTGCTGGAATTCATACTGGTGGGCTCAGCGGCGACGAGTGTATTCTTCGTTCTGACAGCCATCGCGCTAATCGATTTGCTTGCCGGGTTTGCCGTTTCGCTGCGTGCCGCGACGCGAGACGTCGCCATCGACGGCGGCGATTTCTAATACGGAGCCACCGCGCTGGTGCGAAATTTCCAACTGCCGCGACGTTCGGCCGTCTACGCGATGAACGGCATGGCGGCGACGTCTCACCCGCTGGCCTCCGAGGCCGCGCTCTCCACCCTGAAGCAAGGCGGGAACGCAGTCGACGCTGCCCTTTCCGCGGTCCTGGTCCAATGTGTGGTGGAACCGCAGATGGTCGGAATAGGCGGCGATTGCTTTGCCCTGATTTCCGAGCCGGACGGCACCATCCACGGGCTCAATTCGTCCGGCCGGGCGCCGGCTGCGGCCGATGCGGCCAGCCTGCGCGCCGCCGGCATGACGGAGATCGACGACAGGTCGGGCCACGCGGTTACCGTGCCGGGGGCCGTACACGGCTTTGAGGCGCTGGCGAAACGGTTCAGCCGCCTCGGCCTTGCAGCCGCGCTGCGACGGGCAATAGAGCTGGCTTCTGACGGTTTTCCGGTGTCACCGCGGGTCGCGTGGGACTGGTCGCGGGCCGAAGGTCTCGATGGACGACCGGGATCGGCGCGGCACCTGCTTTTTCAGGACCGTCCGCCTGTTGCGGGCCAGGTCGTAACCTTCCCGGCGCTGGCGGATTGCCTGAGGGCAATCGCGGAGAGCGGCAGTTCTGCCTTCTACGAGGGCGATATCGCCGAGGACATTGCCGCGACCGTGCAGGCGGAGGGCGGCGTGATGACCCTCGACGATATGGC
>DATHRP010000655.1:0-3387 GCA_035465195.1 Afifellaceae bacterium
GGATAGGCTTCGGCAACTGGTCGCTCAGGACGGCTGGGAAAGGTGACGCCCGCCGGACGACCTACCAGCCGTCCGACTATACCGTCACCCGCAGGCAACGCTCGCGCTACACGATCCGCTTGTGGTCGGTGCGCCATTCCCGCTTCCTTGAGCGCGTCTACGGCGTGCTTGCCGATGTCTTCCTGAGGCTGCATCCGCTCTGGTCGATGGTCGGCTACGGCCGGGCCGAGCGGCCGGTCAAGTTCGTCGAGCGCAACGTCAAGGGCCTCTTGTTCGATTGCCGCATGTGCGGCCGCTGCATTCTCTCCTCCACCGGCATGTCGTGCCCGATGAACTGCCCCAAGCAGTTGCGCAACGGTCCCTGCGGCGGCGTGCGTGCCAACGGCAATTGCGAGATCGAACCGGACATGCCCTGCGTCTGGGTGCAGGCCTGGACCGGCAGCCGCCAGATGGAGGGCGGCGACGCCATCCTGGCCGTGCAGAAGCCCGTCGACCAGAGCCTGCGCGAAACAAGCGCCTGGCTGAGGGTGACGGCGGAAGCCGCGACGGAACGGGAATCCCGCAAAGCGGCGAAGGAAGGCGGTATGGGATGAGCCATCCTGACGACCAGGTTCCCGGCGATCCCGCCGCTCCACTGCCGCGCCTGCCGGGCCATTCCTCGCGCAGCCGGCTGGAACGGATCCTCAGGCGCGGCGAGTTCGCCGTGACGGCGGAACTCAACCCGCCGGACTCCGCGGATCCGGAGGACGTATACGATCGCGCCGCCGTGTTCGAGGGCTGGGTCGACGGCATCAACGCCACCGACGGGTCGGGCGCCAACTGCCACATGTCGAGCGTCGGCATTTGCGCGCTGCTGACGCGCATGGGCTATGCGCCGATCATGCAGATCTCCTGCCGCGACAAGAACCGCATCGCCATCCAGGGCGACGTGCTGGGCGCGGCGGCGATGGGCGTGGCCAACATGCTGTGCCTCACCGGCGACGGCGTACAGGCCGGCGACCAGCCGGGCGCAAAGCCGGTCTTCGACCTCGACTGCATGTCGCTCTTGGAAACCGTGTGCACCATGCGCGACGAGAAGAAGTTCCTGTCCGGCCGCAAGCTGACGACGCCGCCGGAGGTGTTCCTCGGCGCCGCCATCAATCCTTTCGCCCCGCCCTACGATTTCCGGCCTTACCGGCTGATGAAGAAGATCGAGGCCGGCGCCCAGTTCGTGCAGAGCCAGTACTGCTTCGACGTGCCGATGCTGAAGGACTACATGGCCAGGGTGCGCGACCTCGGCCTGCACGAGAAATGCTTCATCCTGGTCGGCGTCGGGCCGCTTGCTTCGGCGAAGACGGCGCGCTGGATCCGCAGCAACGTGCCCGGCATCCATATACCGGATGCCGTCATCAAGCGGCTGGAAGGCGCTGAAGACCCGAAACGGGAAGGCCGGCAGCTGTGCATTGACATAATCAACGAGGTGAAGGACATCGAGGGGGTTGCCGGCGTCCACGTCATGGCCTACCGCCAGGAGGAACTGGTCTCCGAGATCGTGCACGAGTCCGGCATCCTGAAGGGGCGCCAGCCCTGGAAACGCGAGCTCAGGTCCGACGACGCCGTCGTCGCCGGTCGTATGAACAAGATTGTCGGAGAGGCGGAAGAGCCGGCTTCTCCCAACGCTACCGAAAAGGAATCCGCTGAATGACCCATACGCTCGTCGCCTCCGCCCGCAAGGAGGTGATCATCGGTTTCGACAAGCCGTTCTGCGTCATCGGCGAACGGATCAACCCGACCGGCCGCAAAAAGCTGGCGGCGGAGATGGAAGCCGGCAATTTCGAGACGGTGAAGGCCGACGCGGTCGCCCAGGTGGCGGCCGGCGCGCTGGTGCTCGACGTCAATGCCGGGGTGACCGCGGTCAACCCGAACGAAACCGAGCCGCCGCTGCTGCGCCAGACGCTGGAGATTGTCCAGGAAATCGTCGACGTGCCGATCTGCATCGATTCCTCGGTGCCCGCCGCGCTCGCCGCCGGGCTGGAGGTCGTCAAGGGCCGGCCGCTGGTCAACTCGGTGACCGGCGAGGAGGACCGGCTGGAAGCCATTCTGCCGCTGATCAAGAAATACGACGTTCCGGTGATCGCCATCTCCAACGACGAGAGCGGCATTTCCGAAGACCCGGACGTGCGCTTCGCGGTCGCCAAGAAGATCGTCGAGCGCGCCGCCGATTACGGCATCAAGCCGAACGATATCGTCGTCGACCCGCTTGTCATGCCTATCGGCGCCATGGGCACGGCCGGCCTGCAGGTCTTCACCCTGGTCCGCCGTCTGCGCGACGAACTCAAGGTCAACACGTCCTGCGGCGCCTCGAACATCTCCTTCGGCCTGCCGCACCGGCACGGCATCAACGGCGCCTTCCTGCCGATGGCGATCGCCTCCGGCATGACGTCGGCAATCATGAACCCGCTCCGCCCGCAGGAGATCGAGGCGGTGCATGCCGCCAACGTGCTGATGGGCACCGACGCCAACTGCCAGAACTGGATCATGACCTATCGCGATCACACGCCGGCGGCGGCGGGAAGCGCGGCGACGGCCCCTGCGGCTGCCAGCAGCGGAGGCGGACGCCGGCGCGGCGGACGCGAGGCCCGGCGGCGCGCCCAATAGGGTTCGGCTTTGTTAAGCCGTCTCAGCTAGGCTTGATCCATGGCTGACAAAAACGACGCCCTGGTCCTGTTCATGCCGTCCGGACGGCGCGGCCGGTTTCCGCTCGGCATGCCGGTGCTCGACGCCGCGCGCGAGCTCGGCGTCTACATCGAATCCGTCTGCGGCGGGCGCGGCCTTTGCGGCCGCTGCCAGGTGGAGGTGGCCGAGGGCCAGTTCGCCAAGCACAACATCACCTCTGCCGCCGATCACCTCTCCGCCTTTTCCGAGACCGAGCAGCGCTACGCGTCGAAACGCACCCTGCCCGACGGGCGGCGACTCTCCTGCTCGGCCAAGATCACCGGCGATCTGGTCATCGACGTGCCGCAGGACGTGCAGATCAACCGCCAGGTGGTGCGCAAGCGCGCAGAGAGCAAGCCGATCCCGCGCGAGCCGGCGACCCAGCTCTGCTATGTCGAGGTCGAGGAACCGGACATGGAGAAGCCGCTCGGCGATGCCGACCGGCTGCTCGAAGCGCTGCGTTCACAGTGGCATTTCGAAGATATCCGCATGGACTTCCGGCTGCTGCCGAAGGTTCAGAAGGTGTTGCGCCAGGGCGAGTGGAAGGTGACGGCCGCCGTCCATTCCGACAATTCCGGCCCTAAGGTGACGACACTCTGGCCGGGTCTGCACAACCATGCCTGCGGCCTTGCCGTCGATATCGGCTCGACCACGATAGCCGCGCATCTGGTTTCGCTGCTGTCAGGCCGGACA
>DATHRP010000656.1:0-5908 GCA_035465195.1 Afifellaceae bacterium
CGATCTGGTCCTTGACCCGCAGTTTGCGTCGCTTGAGATCGGAAAGGTAGAGATCATCTACGCCGGGATGCGCCATGGCTTCCTCGATTTCCTTTTTCAACGCCAAATGGCGCCGCTCGAGCTCCGCAAGATGCGATTCGACGGACATTCGCGCCTCCTTATCTGCAAATGAATGCGCAAATAGTGCCACATAAATGGGCAGGTGTCGAATTCACAATGTGCATATCATTGATAAACCTTATCCCACGGCGGGATTCCGCTTTTTCCCCGAACATGTTAGATTTGCCGCGATGACTGCATGGTGGCGCGATGACGAATGATGAAGTGCTGAAGCCGAATCAGTTAGAAATCCGGGCTCAATTGGCGGAATTGCGCCAGGAACATCGTGAACTGGACGGATTGATCCAGGAACTGTCGCCATCCGACACGCTGCGATTGCAGCGGCTGAAAAAGCAGAAACTTGCGCTGAAGGACCGGATCACGGCGCTCGAGGATGAATTGCTGCCCGACATCATCGCCTGACCTGTTGACCGGCCCGCTCGGCATCTTGCCGCTGGGCGCCATTTCCGGTTAAACGGCGCGTTTTCCGACACTGCGCGCGGAGGGATCAGCGTGGCCAGTTCCGTTGCCATCATCATGGGAAGCCAGTCCGACTGGGCGACCATGCACCATGCAGCCGATATTCTCGACGAACTCGGTGTCAGCCACGAATCCCGGATCGTGTCGGCCCACCGCACGCCGGACCGGCTGATGGCGTTTGCCAAAGGCGCGCGGGATGAGGGTTTCAAGGTGATCATCGCCGGCGCAGGCGGTGCAGCTCATCTGCCGGGCATGGTGGCGTCCATGACGACGTTGCCGGTGCTCGGCGTTCCGGTCGAATCAAAGGCTCTGAAGGGCATGGACAGCCTGCTTTCCATCGTGCAGATGCCAGCGGGCGTTCCGGTCGGCACGTTGGCGATCGGCAAGGCCGGCGCGAAGAACGCCGCGCTGTTGGCGGCGTCGATCCTGGCCGGCGAGGACGGCGGTCTGGGCAAGAGGCTTGCCGACTGGCGAAAGGCGCAGACCGAAGCGGTCGCCGATACACCGTCCGACGATGGCTGAATTGCTGGCGCCCGGCTCCACCATCGGCATTCTGGGCGGCGGCCAGCTCGGCAGGATGATGGCGGTCGCGGCCGCCGAGCTCGGACTGAAATGTCATATCTTCTGTCCGGATCCGGAAAGCCCGGCTTTCGACGTCTCGGCAGCGGCGACCGTTGCCGCCTATGACGATCATGATGCTCTGCGACGGTTTGCCGGTACGGTCGACGCCATCACCTACGAATTCGAGAACGTCGATCTCGGTGCTGCCGAACTGCTGGCCGGATTGAAGCCACTGAAGCCTGGAGCGATGGCGCTTGCGGTGGCGCAGGACCGGCTCAGCGAGAAGACGTTCCTGTCCGAGCGCGGCGTTCCGGTCGGTCCGTTCCGGCCGGTTGACGACGTCGACGGCCTGATGCGGGCACTGGGCGAGATCGGCAGGCCGGCGATTCTGAAGACCCGGCGCTTAGGCTACGACGGCAAGGGCCAGGCGCGGATCGATGCGGAAGACGATGCAGCCGGATCGCTGGAGACCATCGGACACGCGCCGGCTATCCTGGAAGCCGTGGTGCCGTTTCGCTGCGAAGTCTCGGTGATCGGCGTGCGTGACACGCACGGTTCGGCGGCAAGTTATGCGGTAACCGAAAATGTCCACCGCAACCACATCCTGGCGACATCGACGGTGCCGGCATCGGTCAGGCCGGAAACGGCAGACGAGGCCCGATCGATAGCCGCGCGGATCATGGATGCGCTCGACTATGTCGGCGTGATCGGAATCGAATTCTTCGTGGTGGAGAGCGAGGGGAGCGAAACCCTGCTGGTCAACGAGATTGCACCCCGGGTTCACAATTCCGGGCACTGGACCCAGGACGGCTGCGCCGTTTCCCAGTTCGAGAACCATATCAGGGCGGTGGCCGGCTGGCCCATCGGTCCGACGGACCGGCATTCCGACGTGGTCATGACCAACCTGATCGGAGGCGATGTCGGGGACTGGCGGCAGCTCGCCGCGGATCCACGGGCGCGCATCCACTTCTACGGCAAGGGCGAAGTGCGGCCCGGCCGCAAGATGGGTCACGTGAACCGAATTCAACCCTGATCCCGGCGGTGCGGAGCGGGCATATCGTGCCGCTTGCGCCGGCCGTGAATTTGTGGTGCAAGGCGCGAACACCTCCTGCAAGGCAAATGGAATGAAGATCAGCGGAAACGACATCCGCCCGGGCAATGTCATTGAATATGACAATACGCTCTGGGTGGCGGTGAAGACCCAGAAGGTCAAGCCGGGCAAAGGACCGGCCTACAATCAGGTCGAACTGAAGAACATCATCGACGGGCGCAAGCTCAACAACCGGTTCGGCTCGGACGAGCGGGTGGAGCGCGCACGCATCGAGCAGCGCGATTTCCAGTATCTCTACAGCGACGGCGAACAGCTCGTCTTCATGAACAGCGACACCTACGATCAACTCGAACTGCCGACGGAATTCGTCGGCGAGCGTTCGGCCTTCCTGCAGGACGGCATGACCGTTACGCTCGATCTTTACGAGGAAAAGCCGATCGGCATCTCGCTGCCCGACCAGGTGGTGCTCGAGGTTACCGAGACCGAGCCGCACATCAAGGGCCAGACGGCGTCCTCCTCCTACAAGCCGGCAGTCATGGACAATGGCGTGCGCGTAATGGTCCCGCCGTTCATCAGCGTCGGCGAAAAGATCATCGTCGACACCAACGAGATCGCCTACATTCGCCGGGCAGACTGACAATTCATGGCGCGTTCGGCCCTCATCAACGTCATGGTCGGGGCGGCGCGCAAGGCGGGCCGGTCGCTGGCGCACGATTTCGGCGAAGTGGAGAAGCTGCAGGTCTCCCGCAAGGGGCCGGCGGATTTCGTCTCAGCGGCAGACCGCAAGGCCGAAGAGATCATTCACGGCGAACTGGAGCGGGCGCGACCGGGCTATTCCTTTCTCGGCGAGGAAGGCGGCGCGATCGAAGGGCGTGACCCGCAGCACCGCTGGATCGTCGACCCGCTGGACGGGACGACCAATTTCCTGCACGGCATCCCGCTGTTCGCCGTTTCGATCGCGCTGGAGCGACAGGGCCGACTGCAGGCCGCCATCGTCTTCAACCCGATTACCGACGAACTGTTCAGCGCCGAGCGTGGCGCCGGGGCTTTCCTGAACGACCGTCGGATCAGGGTGTCGGCACGCGGCAATTTCGCCGAGGCCGTGGTGGGTACGGGCGTGCCCTATACGGGTCATGGCGACCACGCGGTGTTTCTGAAGGAAACCGCGCAGGTCATGGCGGCCGCGGCCGGCGTGCGGGGCTTTGGTTGTGCCTCGCTCAGCCTGGCCTGGGTTGCGGCCGGACGGCTCGATGCCTATTGGGAGCGGTACCTGTCGGCGTGGGATTTCGCGGCAGGCATGTTGCTGGTGCGCGAGGCCGGCGGCTTCGTCAGTGACCTTTCGGGGCGGGAAAAGACCGTCGATGGTGACGATATCGCGGCCGGAAACGAAGCGATCCATCGCCATCTTCTCGGCCTGTTGAAGGGTTAGGCAGGCAAATTCGCCAATGCGGTTTCACTGGAGCCGCAAATAACGTACATAAGTTGAAGGGGCAGAAGGAATAAAGGCAGGCAGGGATAATGGCGCGCGATTTCGATCCGTACAAATTATCGAGCCCCCGCATCTTCCTGCTGAGGATGGTGATCTTTCTGATCATTGCCGGCTTCGTGCCGCTGATCCTCTACAGGCAGTTGTTTACCGCGTTCATGGGCAATCCGCTTCTGAACGGCCTGATCGTCATCGTGCTTCTCATCGGTGTCGCCCTGGCGTTCCGCAGCGTCGGAATCCTGATGCCGGAAGTGCGGTGGGTCAATTCGTTCAGGCGGCAGGAAATGGACCTCGACCAGCCGATGCCGCGGCTGCTGGCGCCGATGGCGGCGCTGCTGCAGGACCGGGCGGACACGATGGCACTGTCGACGTCGACCTGGCGTTCGCTGCTTGAATCGATCGCTACCCGGCTCGACGAAAACCGCGAGATCCTGCGCTACCTTACCGGACTGCTGGTCTTCCTCGGCCTGCTTGGCACCTTCTGGGGCCTGCTGACAACCATCGGAGCGGTCGGCACGACCATCCAGTCGCTGGACGTCGATACGTCGGATACGACCGTCATCTTCGAGGACCTGAAAACCGGCCTTGAGGCGCCGCTCGCCGGCATGTCCATCGCGTTCTCGTCATCGCTTTTCGGCCTTGCCGGCTCGCTGGTGCTCGGTTTCCTCGACCTGCAGACGGGCCAGGCGCAGAACCGCTTCTACACCGAACTTGAAGACTGGCTGTCGACGATCACCGATCTCGAGGATTTCGATTTCGAGGACGAGGAAACCGGCAACACCGTTCAGGAAATCCGCTATTCGGTGGAACGTCTCGCCCGGACGATACAGGAGGGCGGCTCGAACCGCGCCGCCACGGCCGCGATGTCGAACTTGGCCGAAGGCATCCAGGGACTGGTCCAGCATATGCGCACCGAGCAGCAGATGGTGCGCGAATGGGTGGAATCCCAGGCGGAACAACAGCAGACGCTGAACGCGACCCTCGACCGGCTCGTCAATGCCACGGAGCAGGATCGCCAGATCGAGACCGGCCTGTACGAGCACGAAGCGGACAGGCCGAGGCGGGAAGGCTAGCCGATGGCTCTCGCACGCGCGCGCCGCCGCGACGCCAGGACCGACTACTGGCCGGGCTTCGTCGACGCCATGGCGACGTTGCTCCTGGTCTTCGTCTTCCTGCTCTCCGTGTTTTTTCTCGCGCAGTTCTTCCTGAGCCAGGAGATCACCGGCAAGGACTCGGCGCTGAACCGGCTCAATTCGCAGATCGCCGAACTGACGGAATTGCTGGCGCTGGAGCGCGCAGGCAACCGCGATCTCAATGAAACCCTGGCTTCCCTGCAGGCAAACCTCAGCTCCGCCGAAGGCGAGCGGGACCGGTTGCAGGGGTTGCTCGACAGCAACGCCGCGTTCGCTTCCGAGGCGAGCGGGCGGATCGACGACCTGAACAGCGATCTCAGCGACGAGCGCAAGGTCAGCCAGCGTGCGCTGGCGCAGGTCGAACTTCTCAATCAGCAGATCTCGGCGCTTCGCCGGCAGATCGCGGCGCTGGAAGACGCGCTTGAGGCGTCCGAGTCGCGCGACCGGGAGAGCCAGACCAAGATCGCCGATCTCGGCCGCCGGCTCAACGTCGCGCTTGCCCAGCGCGTGCAGGAATTGTCGCGCTACCGGTCGGACTTTTTCGGCAGGCTCCGCGAAATTCTCGCAGGCCGTTCAGATATCGAGGTGGTGGGTGATCGCTTCGTCCTACCAGCGGAGGTGCTATTCCCGTCGGGAAGCGACAATATCAACGCGACGTTCGACGCCGAGCTCTCGAAACTCGCAGAGGCCATCGTCGCTCTTGAATCGGAAATTCCCGAAGAGATCAGCTGGGTGATCCGTGTCGACGGCCATACCGACAAGGTTCCGATCACGAGCGGCCGGTTCCGCAGCAATTGGGACCTGTCGGCATCGCGGGCGATCGCCGTGGTGCGAAGCCTGATCGACAAGGGTGTGTCGCCGGAAAGACTGGTTGCCGCCGGTTTCGGCGAATTCCGACCGCTTGACGAAGGCGAAACGCCTGAAGCCCTGGCGCGCAACAGGCGGATCGAGCTGAAGCTGACCGAGCGGTGAGCGGGCAGGGCATTCCGGCAGCCAGGCCTTGAAGCCTCGGCACACCTCATGTATAGGGCCGCCGACGACTTATACATTCCGGCATTGCAGGCGGTGAGGCCTCGGGCCGTTGCGCCGCGGAAACCC